>NZ_JBSGFD010000095.1:0-31642 GCF_053603215.1 Kitasatospora sp. NPDC004240
ACGCGGCCCGGGTGTGGTGCGGGGGGCCGTGCCGTGACGCTGCATCAAGGATCTCCCTCGTCGTCCGGGCGGCGCGGGCCCGCCTCCGACGGCGCGCCGCCACCCTTGGCCGCTTCTCCGCGCGAGTATTCGCCTGCCCGGACCGGTCCGGACCGGTGCCGCGCCTCCGCCCCCAGGAAATCCTTCTGTCGGACCAGCCTGAAATGACGGTCTGAACACCGACCCGAGCCGAAGGATTTCCTGTCACCCCTGAACCGGGCGTCCCCGTGAAGACGGCTTCCCGAGGCCTCGGGTGCGCTGTCCGGGTGCCTTGCGGCCGTGTCGGGGCCGCCCGGCGCCCGGTGGGGGTATGTCGTGTGGCACGTGATGGACACCCGACCGGTGAGGAGAAGGACATGTACGCGGCGGTGCGGCGGTACGAAGGAGTGACGGATCCAGGCGAGGCGGGGCGACGGGTGGCGGAGGGGTTCGTCCCGATCCTGCGCCGGCTTCCCGGCTTCGTGGCCTACTACTTCATCGACGCCGGGGACGGCGTGATGGTCTCCACCAGCGTCTTCGAGGACCGCGCCGGCGCCGAGGCCTCGGTCAGCCAGGCGGCCGACTACGTCCGGGACAACCTCGCCGCACTCCTCCCCAACCCTCCCCAGGTCTCGGCCGGCGAGGTCCTGGCCGCCGGATAGCGGCTTGCGCGGCGCCCCTGCAACGAGCGGCAGGGGCGCCGCGCGGCCCTTCGGCCAGAGCCAAGGGAGACGGGAGATCCAGGCGCGCAGAGTGAGGCTGCCCTCGGCGGATACGGTCTATGACGTTCACATGACCACCAACGCCCGGCTCGGGCACCGAGGAGCCGTCGATGCACCACCCGGATCCGCCGTACGCCGCGCGCCTCGCGGCCTACGGGACCACGGCCACCCGCCTGTCCCTGCTGAGCGACCGGCGGCTCGGCGACATCGTGGCATCCGCCTCCCCGGCCGGGGCCGGCATCGGCGGCAGGTCCGCGGAGCTGGACATCGACGGCACACGGGTCTTCGTCAAACGGGTGCCGCTGACGGACGTCGAGACCCGGCCGGAGAACGTCCGCTCCACGGCCAACCTCTTCGGCCTGCCGACGTTCTACCAGTACGGGGTGGGCTCGGCCGGGTTCGGCGCCTGGCGGGAGCTCGCGGTCCACACCATGACCACCAACTGGGTCCTGACGGGGGAGTACGAGGGCTTTCCGCTGATGTACCACTGGCGCGTCCTGCCCGACTCCCCGCCCGACGGCTTCGTCGACGAGTTCGGGGGCATCGACGGGGCGGTCGCCCACTGGGACGGCTCGCGGGCCGTACGCGGGAGGCTGGAGGCCATCGGCCGGTCCTCCCACAGCCTGGTGCTCTTCCTGGAACACGTGCCGCAGACCCTCGGCGTGTGGCTGCACGAGCGCCGGGCGAGCGCGGTGACCGGCGACGGCTCTCCGTACGTGTGGGCGGAGAACGCCCTGGCCCAGGGGGCGGCGTTCATGGGCTCCCGCGGGCTCGTGCACTTCGACGCGCACTTCCGCAACGTCCTGACCGACGGCCGGCTGGTCTACTTCGCGGACTTCGGACTCGCCCTGAGCGCGGGCTTCGAGCTCTCGGCGGCCGAGGAACGGTTCCACACCGACCACCTCGCGTACGACCGCCACTACATCGCGGGCCATCTGCTCCGCCACCACCTCGTCGACCACCTGCGAGGCGACACGGAGACGGACGCCTTCCTGCAGGGGTGGATCGCCGGCCGCCGGCCCGACGGCGTTCTGCCGGAGATCGCGGCGATCGTCGAACGGCATGCGCGCACCGCCGTCGTCCTGGACGACTTCCACCGCCGGCTGCTCACGGAGAGCAAGCAGACGCCCTATCCGGCCGCCGAACTCGACCGCGCTCGGGGCGATCTGAACGCACTCTCGGCCGGACCCCGTGGAACGCGTGCCGGATACTCGTACGTCATGACCACCTCGCCCCCTGACAGCCCCGCGGACTTCGCGTCGCGCCTGACCGCGGCCGAGGCGTGGACGGACGCCGCGGTGGGGGCGCACCAGGAGGGGGCGTGGGTACTGACGGCGGAGGAGCGGCGGATCCTGGAGGATGTCGCGGCGGCCACGAACCCGCTGCACGGGGGTCGGTTGCCGCCTTTCAACGACGAGTCGTTGTACGTGCGGCTCGGCCGGATCCGGAACTGGGCCGGTGCGCTGCGGCTGGCCGCGCGGGCGGGAGGCTGGGAACTGCGCCCGGTGACGGGTACGGATCCGTCGTCCTCGGGTCCCCCGATGGGCATGGCCGACCTCCTGTCGGGCATCTACGCGCTCGCCGAGCAGGGGGAGCGGTGGCAACGACTGATGCTGGAGGTGGTCGCCGAGCGCAACGCGGCTGCCCGCAGCGGGACTTCGCAGGAGCGGCCGGACCTCGGCGAGGCACTCGACCGGCGTCGGCCGGGCTTCGCGAAGGACCTGGCCGCGGCAGAGGCGTTCTTCACCGGACCCGGCTCGCTGGAGGACCTGCTCCTCTTCTTCGACTGAGCCCCTACCCGGAGGCCGGGACGCGGTCGGGCGTGCTCCTTTGTACGGCGGGGGAAACCGTCCACCCCGCAGATCGGTGCTTCGCTGCATCCTGGATACCCTGTTCTGACCCTCGCTCGCCTCTCATCAGGCGGCCCTGCACGATCCCGGACGGCCCGCGCCGAAACGTCGTCCTTCCCCCCTGGTGCCCGCAGGCACGAGACCCCTGCTGCTGATGGAGGGTTCCGCCGGGTCCCACGATGGCGGGTAGGGGGTCTCGTCGGCCGGGCTGGGAGGATGATTCCGTGAGCTACGATCTGGCGGTTCTCGCGATGGGTGCTTCAGTCGATGCCGCGGCAGCGAGTGCGATGTTCGAGCGGTGCAGCTCTCCGCACCACGACGAGGGTGAACCGGATGAGCGGATAGTCGGGTTCTACGGGCGGCTGCGTTCGCAGTTCCCCGACCACCCGCCCCGTACGGCGGACTCGCCCTGGATGTCGATGCCGCTGGCGATCGGCATCGACCACGTGATCATGAACCTGAGCTTCTCCACCAAGAGCGACGCCGCGCTCAAGGCGATCGGGGAGCTTGCCGGGGAGTACCGATTGGTGCTGTGGGATCCGCAGTCCCAAGATGTCCACGTGCCGGGCGTCTGAGGTCCGGGGCGGCACCGCCACTGGCTGACTTCCCTTTCCCGAAGGGTTTTTCGGGCGCTTGTCGGGACGGTGGTCGGGCCGTTCGTGATCGTCTGGTGGCCGGTGTTGAGCCCTCGGTCCAGCGGCGGCCCGGCGACGACCGGGTGGGGGAGGGGACGGATACCCGTCGCCGGGCGCCCGGTTGCCGGGGATGATCGGGGGTCTGCCTTGGCGCCCCGCGGCCCACGGCAGCCGGACCCTCCCGGATGCTCCGTCCCGGTGGATGCGGTAGTGACACACTGTCCGGATGAATGATCACCGCCGGCCGCTGTGGCAGCCGTTCTCCGATGCCGAGGCAGCCGTTCACCGGCCGCTCACCCAGGACCAGCAGCCCGCCGCCGACGCGGCGCTGTCGCCCTTCTCCCACACCGAACCGCCAACCCGCGCCCCGGCCCGTCCCACCGGCGGACGGCGCCCCCTGGGCCCCGGCGGCGGCGCCGCGGCCGCAGCCGGCCAGGACGCCTGACCCTGGGCTGTCGCCGACCGGCGCAATGTGCCCCGGGCGGTGGCGGCCCCGCGTCCGAGGTGGCCGGGAGCCGCGGACGGTGTCCGCCGTGGTCCTCCCGGCCGGATGCGCATCAGCGCGCTTCGCCGATCACGGCGTGACCTGACCTGACCTGGTCTGGCCTGACGGCCCGCGCCCACCATCGTGAGCCCGGTCGGTCCGGGCCGCGCTCGAACGCGGCCGATGGCCACGCCCGTTCCGCTGTTCTCCGCACGCTCCTCCGGTGCCGCCGCCAGGGCTGGAGCGATCCGCCGATGAGTTCGAGGCCTTCCCGAGTGCCGTGGTCGTCTCCGGCGGGCCCACCCCGAACCGAAGCCGGCCCCGCGCCCTCCTGCGGCCCACGCCCGCCGACGGCGCCGTTCGTGCTGCGGCGTGAGCGGCCTGCACAGGAGCGAAGGCTCCATGCGCTGAACAGTCGACTCCTGACGCCTCGACAAACCCCCTTGACCAATGGTCAAGAAACGTTGACCATTGGGGGCATGCCTACCGACGAACTTCCCGAGGCGCTCCACGTCACCACTGACGAGCAGCTGCGCGCCGTCTCCAACCTCACGCGCCACCGCATCATGGCCGTGCTCCGCTTCGAGCCCGCGACGATCACGCAGATCGCCGAGCGGGTGGGCCTCGCGAAGGGGAGTTCCAGCTACCACGTACGGCTGCTGGAACGGGCCGGTCTGGTGAAGGTGGTGCGGACGCGGAAGGTTCGGGGGGTCACCGAGCGGTACTACGCGATGGCCACGCGGGGGATCGTGCTGCCGGACCGGGCCGAGGGCGAGCCGGATGTGCTGATGCGGCATGCGGTGGCGGACCTGGAGGCGGCGCCGGTGGAAGGCGAGCGGCATGTGCGGATGGCGCATCTGCGGCTCACCGACGAGCAGTTCGCGGAGCTCGGGGCGCGGCTGCAGGCGCTGGCGGACGAATACCGGGAGCTGTCCGATCCCGCGCTGCCGGACGCGTCGCTCGTTTTCGCGCTGTTCCACCCGGCATCGCGCGCGCAGGCCGAAGGAGACGCCAAGTGACCTCAGTCGTCAGGAAGTTGCCGACCGGGTTCGGACGGCTGTGGACCGCGCAGACGGTGTCCTCGCTCGGTGACGGGGTGACGCACGCCGCGCTGCCGCTGCTCGCGCTGACGTTGACGCGGGATCCGATGGCGCTCGCCGTCGTCACGGCCGCCGGAACGCTGCCGTGGCTGCTCTTCGGGGTGCTCGGCGGTGCGCTGGTGGACCGCTGGGACCGTCGGCGCACGATGTGGGTCACCGACGCGGCGCGCGCGGCGCTGCTCGCGATACCGGCGGCAGCGGCCGCGCTCGACCTGCTGAGCATTCCGTTGCTCGCGGCCGTCGCCTTCCTGCTCGGCCTCGGCGGACTCTTCTTCGACACGGCCGCCACGGCCTACCTGCCGGATCTGCTCGGCCGGGACCCCGCGCTCCTGGAACGCGCCAACTCCCGCCTGCGCGGCGCCCAGACCGCCGCGTCCGGCTTCGCGGGTCCGCCGGCGGGCAGCGCCCTGCTCGCGCTCGGGCGGACGGTTCCGCTGCTCGCCGACGCGGTGTCGTTCGCGCTCTCCGCACTGCTCGTGCGGTCCCTGCCCGCCGTGCCCCGGCCCGTACCGCAGGAGCGTGAGTCGCTGCTGCGGCAGGCGCGGGCCGGTGCCTCGTACGTGTTCCGGGACCGGTTGCTGCTCGGGCTCGCGCTGCGTCCGGCGGTCGGGAACATCGCCTTCCTCGCCGTCGAGACCGTCCTCGCCCTCTTCGCGCACGACCGGCTCGGCATCGGCACCTTCGGCTTCGGCCTGCTCCTCACGGCGGAGGCCACCGGCGGACTGCTCGGCGCGGGCATCGCCTCCTTCCTCGGCCGCCGACTCGGCACCGGCACCGCACTGACCTGCACGGCCGCGGTCGAAGGGCTCGCCATCCTGGGCCTCGCAGCAGCCCCGAACGCGTACGTCGCCGGCCTCGCGCTCGCCGTCTGCGGCGCGGGCATGGGCGCCACGATGGTGCTCGGCCCCTCCCTCCGGCAGGCGATCGTCCCCGCCCACCTGATGGGCCGGGTCGCCTCCACCTCGCGCATGCTCGCCATGTGCGCCGCCCCGTTCGGCGCCTTCCTCGGCGGCTGGCTGGCCACCGCCTACGACGTCCGCACCCCGCTCTACACCGCCGCCGGCCTCCTGCTCATCATGACCGCCGTCACGTCGACCATGACCGGCAACCGCCGGGTCGAGGCGGCGTTGCGCGCCGCCGCCCCGGATCACCGGGATTCCCGCGAGCCCGTCCAGGCGGGTGCCGCGTAGGGCTCCGCGCGGTCGCTGACGAGCGCCGAGTCAGCTCGGAACCGGCCGCGCGGCCACCCGGCCGCGTAGCGGGCGCCGCGCGGGGTAAACGTCGCCCCAGTCGTCCGGGCCCCAGTCGTCCGGGGGAGTACGGAGAATGCGTCGATGCCACGCGAATCGGACCGGATCGCGGAGCCCTGGGGTGCCCGGACACCGTACGGGCCCGGCGGGCGGTGGCCCGCCAGGGTCGACTCCTTCCTGGAGCCGGGGACGTCGGCCGACCAGGTCGAGCGGTGGGTGCGGAGCGCGTCGCTGCTGCACTCCAACGGGGACGCGATGGACATCGCCGTCCACAGGGGGCGGATGGTGGGCGTGCGCGGCCGGGCCGGGGACCGGGTGAACCGCGGGCGGCTCGGCCCCAAGGACCTGTTCGGCTGGCAGGCCAACGCCTCCCCGGACCGCCTGACCCGCCCGCTCGTCCGGGACGGCGGCGAACTGGTGCCCTGCGACTGGGACGGCGCGATGGACCGGATCGTCGCCGAGTCCGGGCGGCTGCTGCGCGAACACGGGCCCGGCGCGATCGGTTTCTACACCTCGGGCCAGCTGTTCCTGGAGGACTACTACACCCTGGCGGTGATCGCCCGCGCCGGGATCGGCACCAACCACCTGGACGGCAACACCCGCCTCTGCACCGCGACGGTGTGCCCGGCCGCGTTCAGCGCCGAGGTGATCTGGCGGACCAGCACTCCGGCCCGGTCCAGACCACCGGTGGACGCCGACTGCTTCCTGGCCATGCCACCAGCCTGCTTCCTGGCCGTGCCACCAGCCCGCGCCCGCCGGACGCGAACGACCGGACACGCACTCTGGGTGACCGGCCGGTCAGGGCTTGAAGAGCACCTTCACGGCGCCGTCCTGCTTCTTCTGGAACATCTCGTACGCCGCAGGAGCCTCGTCGAGCGGGAGGTGGTGGGTGGCGAAGGTGTCGACGCCGAGCGGGTCGTCCTCGGTGAGCAGGGGGAGGAGATCGCCGACCCAGCGGTGCACGTTGGCCTGGCCCATGCGGAGTTGGATCTGCTTGTCGAACATGGTGAGCAGCGGAAGCGGGTCGGTCTGGCCGCCGTAGACGCCCGAGAGGGAGATGGTGCCGCCGCGTCGCACGATGTCGATGGCCAGGTGCAGGGCGTGGAGGCGGTCGACGCCGACGTGTTCCATCATCCTGGCGGCGAGGGCGCTCGGCAGCAGGTTGGTGGCCTGGGCGGCGAGCTTGGCGCCGGGCGAGCCGTGGGCCTCCATGCCGACCGCGTCGATGACCGCGTCCGGGCCCCGGCCCTCGGTGAGGTCACGGATGACGCCGGGGAGGTCCTTGCCGTGTTCCTTGAGGTCCAGGACGTGTACGCCCCGGCGTCGGGCCCGCGTGAGGCGTTCGCCCACCAGGTCGACGCCGATCACCCGGGCCGCGCCGCGGTGCAGGGCGATGCGGCAGCACATGTCGCCGATCGGCCCCAGGCCGAGGACGACGAGGCTGCCGCCCTCGGGCACGGCCGCGTACTCGACGGCCTGCCACGCGGTGGGCAGTACGTCGGAGAGGAAGACGAACCGGTCGTCCACCGGCCCGTGCGGGACCTTGATCGGCAGCTGGTTCCCGAACGGGACGCGCAGCAGTTCGGCCTGCCCGCCCGGGACCTGGCCGTAGAGCTTGGTGTAGCCGAACAGCGCGGCACCGCTGCCGTACTCCCGGACCTGGGTGGTCTCGCACTGCGAGTGCAGGCCCTGCCCGCAGGTGTGGCAGACACCGCACGAGACGTTGAACGGGATCACCACCCGGTCGCCCGCCCGAACGGCGGTGACCTCGGGCCCCACCTCCTGGACGATGCCCATGGGCTCGTGCCCGAGGATGTCGCCCGCCTCCAGGAAGGGACCGAGGACCTCGTAGAGGTGGAGATCCGACCCGCACAATCCGCTGGTGGTCACCTTGATGACCACATCGGTCGGATCCTTGACGGCCGGATCGGGAACGGTGTCGACACGGACGTCTCGCCTGCCGTGCCAGGTCAAGGCCTTCATCGTCACTCCTCGTGGGGTGCTGTTCCGAGGCTCACCCTCCCGGCGTCTCTCCACGTCCCCGCGCGCGAAACGGGTATGCCCGGTGCAGGTCACTCCGCAGGCCGTGAGCGGCCGGTGGGCTCGGTGCGTGTGCCGGGCCGCTCCACCGGGGCCGTGCCGGACCGGCTCGCGGGGCCACGATCGGAGGATCCCAGCCGACCACGCGGCCCTGACCGGGCCTACCGTCGGGACTATGACGACCGAGGGCACGACCACCGTCGTAGGGGTGCGGGCGACGGACGAGGTGCACGCCGCGCTGGAGGACCTCAGCACGCGCCGCAGACCCTGGACGACCTACGAGCAGGGCATGCTGCACGCCTACCGGTGGGCTGTCGGGACCCGGGCCGCCGCGCCCGTCACCGCGGACGAGGTGACGGGACCACCGGGGCCGTGCCGGGCGCGGCTCCTCGCGGAGTGCCGGGCCGCGGCGGCACTGCTCCGCGCGGGAGCCGGCGCGGGCGCGGGTCCGAGCGCCGGCCCGAGCGCGGAGGCCGAGCTGGCGCTGGGCGCGTACGTGGCGCTGGCCTGGATCTGCGGGCTCCACGACGAACGGCACTGAGGCGGGGACGGGATGCCGGTGTCCCGGTCGCCGGGCGCGGGTGGGTCAGGAGGGCGAGCCGGCGGGCAGCTCCAGGCCACGGGCGGTGACGAGGCGGGTGGCGCCGTCGGCCAGGCGGTAGGAGAGGCCGATGACCGCGGCGGTGCCGGCGTCGACGGCCTCGGCGAGGGTGCGTGAGCGCTCCAGCAGGAGGTCGACGGTGTGCCGGATGTGGGTGTCGATGAAGTCGGCGTCGTCGGTGTGCCCGGCGGCGCGGGAGGCCAGCACGCTGGGCGTGACGCGTTCGATGACGTCGCGCACGTAGCCGCTGGCGGTGGTGCCGTTCCGGACGGCTTCGCGGGTGGCGGCGACCGCGCCGCAGGAGTCGTGGCCGAGGACGACGACGAGCGGGCTGCCGAGGACGCTGACGCCGTACTCGATGCTGCCGAGCACCTCCGGGCCCATGACGTGACCGGCGGTGCGGACGACGAACAGGTCGCCCAGCCCGCGGTCGAAGATGATCTCCGCGGCGAGGCGGGAGTCGGAGCAGCCGAACAGGACCGCGAAGGGGCTCTGGGCCGGGGCGGTGGCGGCGCGGCGGGCGGCGTCCTGGTTCGGGTGCTCGGGGGTGCCCGCGATGAAGCGCCGGTTGCCGGCCAGCAGCGTCTCGAGCGCGGAGTGGACATTCATTCGATCACCGGTCATGGCGGCAGCCTACGTGTGGGGCGTCGCGGGGGCGTACGGGGGCTGGTCCGGCCGGGGTGGACCGGGTGTGTGGTACGGGCGGCGGTCCGGGTGGTCCTACCTCGGCCTGGTGGAGCCCTGCCGGCGGCCGAGGAGAACGCCGACGCACGCCTCCCAGTCGATGTGCCGGCCCTCGGTTCCCGCCGGAACGGCGCGGTAGGTGTGCCGGAGGAAGCCGGCGACGTCGTCCGAGCGGGCCAGGAGCAGGGCCACCGCGTTGCCGCGTTCCTCGGAGAGGGCGAGGTACAGGTGACGGTGGCCGGCGGGCTCGACACGGACGTCGCCCTCGCCGCTCGGGCCCGTCAGGCCCTCGGCCAGGAGGTCGCGTCCGAACACCCAGGTCACCGGTTCCGGTTCATCGGGGAAGCGGCAGCGGACGGCGTAGGGGTCGGCGCCGGTGTAGGAGAGCTCCGCCGTCACGGGCGCGAGCGTGCCCCGGCCGGTCTGTAACCGCATCGTCGTCCGGGCCGTGATCCGGTCCATGCCTCGTTCTCCCCTCGTCGTTGGTCAGCGATCCGTGTGCCCCGTCGGGCGGACCTCATGCCGCCTTCCACGACCTCAACCGGCGCCCGGCTGCTCACCCCTGAACCCGAGAGCCCCGAGCCCCGCCCCGCCCGCTGCATCAGTGGCCGGCGGAGCCCTCGTCGAGGAGTGGGGCGAGGCCGTCGAGGAGGCGCTGGAGGCCGAACTCGAAGAGGGCGTCGAGGTCGAGGTGGTAGCCGTCCGCGGTGAGGCGTGCGAGCGCGGGGAACCGGCCGGTGGCCAGAACCGCCAGGAACGCGGGCTCCTGGGTGTCCATCCACTCCTCGCTGTCCAGACCGCTGTGCGCCTCGGCCTCCCGCTCCGACTCCAGGTTGACCGCGACACCACGGACGTAGTTGAGCAGCACGAGGTGCGCGGTGAAGGCGGACCGCAGGTCGAGTCCGTGGGCGTGCAGAGTGGCGAGCGTCCACTCGCTGTACGGCAGCGCCGAGGTGATCATCTGAGGGCGTGTCATCGACAGGGCCGGCGCGTACCACGGGTGGCGGCGGAAGAGGTCCCAGAGCTGCCGGGCCGCCAGCTCGATCGCCTCGCGCCAGCCCTCCGGGGGGTCGGCGGGCAACGGGTACCGCGCGATGACCGTGTCCATCATCCGCGTCAGCAGATCGTCCTTGTCGGCCACGTGCCGGTACAACGACATGGTCGCCACCCCGAGCTCGGCGGCCACCCGGCGCATCGAGATCGCGGCCAGCCCCTCCGAGTCGGCGACCGTGACGGCGGCGCCGACGATTCGTCCGGGCGTGAGCGCCGCCTGGCCCGGTGACGCATCGGGCGGCCCGCCCGGGCGGGCGGCGGCAGCGGTTCGGGCGGCCCGCACCGGACGGCCCGGGGCCGCCACGACCGTCCCGACGCCGGGGACGGTGCGGACCATCCCCTCGCGGCGCAGCTCGGTGAGCACCTTGGTCGCGGTCGCCATCGCGACGCCCCACTGCCGGGTGATCTCGCGGGTCGAGGGCACGCGATCGCCCGGCGCCAGTTCCCCCGCCTCGATCCGCCGCCGCAGTTCGCCGACGATCTGGCTGTAGCGCGGTACCGCCTGTCCGCCCACCGATACCCCCTGCACTAGTGCACCTGGATGAGCGCCATCCTAGCCCCCGGCGCCGGCGATGCCCGGACACGAGTACCTTCCCCGCCCCTCAGCACTAGTGCAGTAGTGCTCAACACCCCATCCTGAAAAGGGATTTCCTGCTTGCGCACTACCCTGCGTACGGCGTACGTTCGCAGCATGTCGAACAACGGGATACTCATCTGCGGGGCCGGCATCGCCGGGCCCGCGCTGGCGTACTGGCTACGCAAGGGAGGCTTCAGGGCCACGATCGTGGAACGCGCGCCGGGGCCCCGGCCGGGCGGGCAGACCGTGGACCTGCGCGGCGCCGGCCGCACCGTGATCGAGCGGATGGGCCTGATGGACCGGGCCAGGGCGCAGAGCGTGGACCAGCGCGGCCTCGCACTCGTCGACGCCTCCGGCCGGACCACCGCGCGGCTACCCGCCGACAGTTTCGGCGGCGAGGGGATCGTCTCCGAGATCGAGATCCTGCGAGGCGATCTCGCCCGCCTGCTGTACGAGGCCACCCTGCCGGACACGGAGTACCTGTTCGACGACACCGTCACCCGGATCGACCAGGACGCGGACGCGGTCACCGTCACCTTCGAGAAGGCCGCGCCGCGCCGGTTCGGGCTGGTCATCGGCGCGGACGGACCGCACTCCGTGGTCCGCGCGCTGACCTTCGGCCCGGAGCGGGACTTCGTCCGTCCGCTCGGCCTCTACACCACCTGGTTCACCGCCACCGACGACCTGGAACTCGACGGCTGGTACCTGATGCACAACGCGCCCGGCGGGCTGGTCGTCTCCGCACGGCCCGGCCGCCTCCCCGGCGAGATCAAGGCCGGCCTCAGCTTCCGCTCGGCACCGATCGCCTACGACCGCCGCGACATCGCCGCCCAGCAGGACCTCGTGACCCGACGCTTCGCCGGCGTCGGCTGGGAGACCCCACGCCTGCTGCGGGCCATGCGCACCGCCCCGGACTTCTACTTCGACTCCCTGGGCCAGGTCCGCCTCGACCGCTGGTCACGCGGCCGGGTGGCACTCCTCGGCGACGCCGGATACTGCGCGACCCCACTGACCGGCCTGGGGACCAGCCTGGCCCTGGTCGGCGCCTACGTCCTGGCCGGTGAGCTCGCCGCCGCCGAGGGCGACCACCGCACCGCCTTCCGCCGCTACGACGAGGTGCTGCGCCCGTACGTGAGCCAGGCCCATCAGCTCCCGCCGGGCGGCGCCTCGGGATTCGCGCCTTCGAGCCGGCTCGGCATCCGCCTGCGGGACCTCTCCATGCGCCGGATGACCCGCTGGCCGATGCGGAACCTGCTCGCCGCGCAGTTCGCCAAGGCCGGGGACATCGCACTGCCGGAGTACGGTCCCGCCGCGGACATCCGGTGAGCGGCCCCGGCCACGGGGGCGGCGCCGGGACCTGAAACGGGGTGTCACGACCCGGCGCCGTCCGACCCGGCGCCGGGTAAGTCCGGCCCGCACCTCGGCGCGGGCCGTTCGAGCGGGACGTCGATCGAGTCGAGCCGTTGAAACGGCCGTGTCGCCCCGGCCGGAGCGGCGCCAGGGTGTGCGCGTCCGTTCGGTGTCCTTCCGTACGCGGCCGTCGGGCCGGGCCGGCTCACCACCCGTTTGCGCGGCGATTCGTGCGGCTGCGGGACCCCCGAGTGACCCGAGAGGGGTCGGCAGGAGCCAGAGGAGGACATCGTGGCTGAGTCGGGACCGGTGAAGAAGATCGTGGACAGGGTGGTGGAGGCCGCGGAAGGGATCGCTCCCGGGCAGCGGCCGAAGGTGCCGGGCGCGCCCGGCACCGAACCACCGAAGGTGGCGGAGCCGACCGAACCGAGGGCTCCGCTGCCTCCGAAGCCGGACCAGCAGGCGCCCGCCCCGCTGTCCCCGACCGGGCGGGACACCGGGGCGCCGTCGGATGCCGCGGCGCAGAACGGCGGCTACCTGACGACCGCGCAGGGTGTTCGGCTGCCGGACTCGGATCACTCGCTGAAGGCGGGCCCCCGGGGGCCGGTGCTGCTGCAGGACCACCACCTGCGCGAGAAGATCATGCACTTCGACCACGAGCGGATCCCCGAGCGGGTCGTGCACGCCCGGGGCGCGGCCGCCCACGGCACCTTCCGCGGTTACGGCACCGCTGCCGGCGTGACCAGGGCGGCGTCCTGGGCGGTGGACTTCACGGCCTCCAGGGCCTCGGCCTTGGTCGAGGGCAGGAGCGCCGCGGCGAGCAGGCCCGCGCCGAAGGCCATCAGGCCGAGGGCCAGGGGACTGCCCTGGGTCTTCCGGCGGATCTGGGCGGGCGCCCGCTGGATGCTGTCGCCGATGTCGGTGGCGGTGTCCTTCGTGGTGGACCCGGCGCGCGCGGCGGTGTCCATGGCGGTGTCGCGCAGCCGCGCGGCCTTGTCCGTGGCGCTGTCGGCGACGCCGCGGGTGGGCGGCGACGTGGGTGCGCAAGCCGGCGAGGGGCGCTCTCGGGTCGACCGGGGATCTTCGGCCCGGGAACGTGGTCGGCAGAAGGCACGCCCAGGGGCCCGCCGGCTCCTCCGGACGGCGGACGTCCAGGGGCACGTGCCTGCGGCCGCTCCTAGCGTCGGCGGTATGACAACGGAGGACGCGGTGCTGGTGGGGGTACGGTCGGCGGACGAGGTGTTCACCGCCCTGGAGGAGTTCGGCGTGTCGCCCCGGCCGTTCACCGGCTACGCGGAGGGACTGCTGGAGGCGTACCGGTGGGCGGTCGGTGCGCGGCCCGTCGCGCCGGTGACAGCCGCCCGAACGGCGGGCCCGTTGGGGCCCTGCCGGGCGCAACTGCTCGCGGAGTGCCAGGCCGCGGCCGTGGCGATCGGCCCGGAAGCGGACCGGAGGGGGAGAGCGGACGCGGAGCGGACGCTGGGCGTCTACGCGGCGCTGGCCTGGTTGTGCGGCCACCATGACGATCGGCCCTGACCGGCATCCGCCGCGGCGCAGCTGCCGCCGGAGCTCGACGCCGTCGTGCTGTCCCACCTGCACGGCGACCACGGGGACCGGCGGGCCCGCCGGTCCCCGGACCGGGCCGTGCCGATCGTCACGACACCCCACGCGGCACGCCGGCCACAGGCGATCCACGGTGCCGGCGGGCACGTGGGGGCGGCAGCGGGGCAGCCGACCCGCGGCCAGCACACAGCCCCGTTCGAGCCCGTGCAGGCGTACGGCGTCGGCGGCGTAGACGCTGCAGCTGGGAACGTAGCGGCATCTGACGCGGAGCCGGGGCGAGAGGTGGCGCCGGTAGCGGCGGACGGCGTGCAGGAACAGCGCCGAACCACGGCGCGAGAGCGCGGGGCTGCCGACCCGGACGGCCGTGGCCGCCAGGGCGAGCAGCAGGCCGGAGAGGGTCAACCGGTTGTCCAGGGTGTCGCAGCCGGAGGCGCAGCCCTGTTCGCAGACCTCCTTGCAGGCGGCATCGCAGGCGCTGGAGGCGACACCGCCGCCGGAACTACGGCGTTTGTGGGTGGTGGCCATCGGATCTCTCGTCCCTTCGTGGTCGGGTCGCGGACGCCGGGGAAGCAGCCGGGATCGTGACCGTCGTGGGCCGTGGTGAGCGAGGGGGACTGCTGGCGGGCCGAATGCGGCCGCTCAGGGCCCGTGATGGAACGGTGTGTGGACGGGGGCGTTGCGGCGCCATGAGTCGCAGAGCCGGCCCGCCAGCAGGTGCTCGGCCGCCGAGTCGGCCGGCAGGGGCAGGTGCAGGGCCTGCAGCAGGTTGAAACGGTGCAGGTCGAAGGCGTTCTGCACGGCCGCCCGAAGCGTCGGCACGGTGTCCACCGCGCTGCGGTAGGAGAGCACGGCGAGGGCCAGCGGCAGCAGGGCGAGCAGGGTCCACCAGCGGGCCGGTGCGAGGAGGGGGAGCCCGGCCAGGGTGGCGATCACCGACACGGTGGCCAGCGCGACGGCCTGGTCCAGCGAGTTGCGCGCGTCGTCCACCAGGAGCCGGGCCTGGTCGGGGAGGACGGCGTACAACCGGGGCCATGCCACGTCGGAGCGCCAGCCGTGCTCCTCGCCCGCGTGCGCCCACAGGGCGAGCAGCGCGTTGCCCAGCGCGGTCGCCCGTACGTCCTCGTCCCGGGGAGGATAGGCCAGATCCCGCTGCCGGGCCGCGCGGAAGGCGACATCGGCCACGGCCTGCCGCTGGTCCGCGGGCAGGGCGAGGAGCTGGGCGGAGGCGTCCCGTTCCGTCGTGTCGAACCCCTGCTTGGTGCTCAGGTGGGCCCGGCGGCGGGCGGAGCGCAACGGGAACCGGACCGCGCCCTGCCACAGCCGGTGCGCGCTCGGCAGGGCGGCCTGCAGCAGGACCGCCACGACCAGGACGACCAGCACGAGGAGGACCACCGCGCCCACGCTCAACCCGCCGACGCCGCGGCTGATGCCGGAGAGCCCGGGGTGTCCCTGCGGCGCCCCGGACCAGACCAGGCACAGCAGGTAGAGCGCGCCCGCGGTCACCGGCAGCAGGACGACCAGCAGGAACCGGGCGGAGAAGACGGACAGCGCCGAGGACGCGAGGTCGGTGGGGTTCACGGCCGGCCGTCCTCCTGCATCGGTGTCCGGTGGACGGGGCAGGCCGGCGGCATGCCGTAGAGCTTGACCTGCTGCTGCGGGCACCCCGCCACCGGGCACCGGTAGACGAAGATCCGCGCGTCGACGGGGTCGTCGGAGCCCACCGGACGGAGGTACGTGGCCTCGCCGCCGGTCATGGGCACGCTCATGCCGTAGTTCTCCCGGAGGAACGCCCGGCTGGTCACCACCTCTTCGGGCTCGTCCGCGACCCTGACGAGGATCCACGGCCGCCGGAGCCCGTCCTGCTTGACGGCCTCCTCCAGCCTTTCGCAGCCGTCCTCGAACGAGGTCATGGCGGGCAGCTCCAGCACCAGCAGGTCCGCTTCGGGCGGAGGGGTGGGAGCGGAGGGGTCGGCCAGCTCGGCGAATTCGTTCATGGGTCCTCCCCGGTGATGCGGTGGGTGCTCGGTGATGCGGTGGGCGTTCGGGCCGACGGGTGCGCCGAGGGCGCGGGTGGTGTCAGGGGCGCGGGGTCAGGGGCCGAGATGGAGGTAGGGGGCCCAGGCCCAGAGCCTCGCCTGCGGTGCGGAGGTGTGGGAGCGGCGGGCCAGCACGGCGCGGTGCAGCAGCCGGGCGGCCTCCTCAGGGTCGAAGGGATCGTCGGGGTGCGGCTCGTCGACGTGCGGCTCATCGGCGTACGGCTGTCGGTCGCCGGGCCGCCGGTCGGTCCGGTAGACCTCCGCGGTGATCGCCGTGGTCTCGTCCGCGTCCACCGGCCACAGGGTGGCGACGGCCTGTCGCCAACCGGCGAACACCATGGCCGCGGCGGTGCTGATGACCTCGTCGGCGGTCCGGGAGTCGACGGTGGCCGTCCGGCAGGCGGTCAGCGAGACGAACGCGGCGTCGGCGCGGTCCCCGGCGAGCAGGGGCAGCGGGACGACTCCGTCCGTGAGCACCAGCCCGCTGAGTTCGGGGCGGTCCGGGTTGAAGTGGCCGTGGCACATCACGTGGAGCATCTGGTGGCCGGGCAGCTCGGAGAGCACGCGCACGGAGTCCGCCGCGCCGTCGTCGACAATCGTCGCGTCGGGGAAGCGCGCGGTCACGATGGACCGTTGGGCGTCGGCACCGGGAAGCACCGGGGCGTTCGCCACCCGGTCCGCGAGGACGGCCAGCATCCGGAGCCCTTGCCCGCCGTCGGCCGCCCGCGCGGCCGGAGCCCCGGCTGCGGCGGCCGAGGCGAGTACGGCCACCGTCGGGGTGTAGGACGGGACCACCCGATCCAGGACGCTCTCGCCGGGGCGCGCGTGCCGCCCGGCGGCGTGCAGGGGGAGGAGCGCGAGGCCACCGGTCGGACACCACCACAGCCGTGGGGGTTCGGAGCCCGCGGCCGCGGGGCCGATGGCCAGGTGGTCGAGGACCGGCGCGGCGACGGAGTCCCAGAGCCAGGTCGTGAGGCCGTCCAACGCCCGGTTGAACGGCCCGGTGACGGCGATGCCGTACGGGCTCGGGCGCGTGGCGCACCGCTTCTCGAACGCCTGCTCGGCTGTCAGGTGGCGGGCGACCTGACCCTGGACGTCGGCGAGCGTCACGGACAGCTCCAGCCCGTGGACACCCCCGGGACCGACCAGCAGGGCGTCACAGCGGTGCTGGCTGATGTTGACGACCACCACGGTGCCCGGCAGTCGGGCACACAGCTCGTGCACGTCGACGCGGTCGAGGAACCCCGGACAGAGGATCCGGGCCTCGGCCACCGCCCCGGCCCAGTCGGCCTCGGCCGCCCGGAGCCGGTCCGCGCCGGCGTCGAGCAGTCGCAGACCGGAGGACTGCCCGGCCGCCGGCGGGACGGACGGGAGCGCCACGAGCGAACCGGACCGCAGGACGGCGGCGATGGCCCGCAGGCGGAGGGCGAGCTCCGGGTCGGCCTCCGCCACCGGGGCGAGCTCGGTGCGCAGGTCCAGCACGCGTTGCCACAGCACCGCCCGGCACTCCTCCAGCAGGGCCAACGCGTCGACGGGATCACCGGCGGCGATCGCCGCCGCGGCGGCGTCCGGCCCCAGGAACTGCCAGTCCGCCAGCAGCCGGCGGACGTCGCCCGCGTCCAGCCCGACCGCGGTCCAGCGGCGGAGCAGGTCGACGGCCAGCCGGTAGCCCTTGTGCGCGCGGGCGGGGTCCCCGAGCTCCATGGCGAGCCGGGCGCCGCGTTCGGCCGCGACCAGCCGGTCGGCCAGCGGGGCGGTGGGGGACCCGGCGACCTCGGCCAGGTCGCACAGGGCGGCGGCGATCGGCCCGCTGGTGGGAACCCCCGGGGGTTCGGCGGGCGTGGTGGGGAGTCCCGGGGGTTCGGCGGGCGCGGCGGAGGGCCCGTGCGGATCGGGGCGGTGCGTCAGGAGGGTGGTCTCGGCGCGCAGCAGCTGGAGTTCGTGCCGACGGAGGGTACCGGTCGGGGACCCCTCGGCCAGGGCGGTGTCGAGGAGGTCGGCCGCCTCGCGGAGGTCGTCGTCCGTGGGTTCGGGTTCGCCTGCCGTGGCCGTGGCCGCGGCCTCCGGACGGTGCCGTGAGTGCGCCAGCAGGCACCGGACGAGCTCGGCCCGGGCCCAGGAGGCGGCGGCGCCGTCCGCGCCGCGGTCGGCGAGGCCGAGGGCCGTCCGGGCGGCGTCGGCGGCGTTCCCGAGACTCGTGAGGGAGAGGGTCACCATGGCCGCGGTCTCCTGCCGCTGGGCGGCGGCCTCGTCACCGGACTCGGGCGGGGTGTGCTCCGCGGCCGCCAGGGCGAGGGTCGCCTCCGCCCGGCAGCGCAGGGCGTGTGCATGGCCCGTCAGCAGCACGGCGCGGAGCCGGTCGTCCGGCCCGGCGAGGTCCAGCGCCCGGCGGGCGATCGGAACGGCCTCGGACAGCAGGGTGGGGTCGTCCAGGAACTCGGCGGCCCGGCAGAGCGCGGTCTGGAGCCCGTGCAGCCGGCCGGGCAGCCACGGCGACCCGTCCGGCGTCGCCGACACGAGCTCGCGGTGGAGGGCGACCAGGTCCAGCAGATCGGTCTCGGAGCGTACGGTCCGGCCCCGCAGGTCGAGCAGGATGGCCAGGTCGTGCTCGTACAGCGGCCGGTCGGCCGCTCCCGCGAGCGCCAGCGCGGTCCGGGCCAGCCCGATCGCCCGGTCGAGGTCCTGGTCCGCGTCGGCGGTCAGCCGGAGCCGACCCTGTTCGTACAGTGCGGCGGCCCAGCGGGAGTGACACTCCGCCGCTGCCGGGTGGTCGGCGGGGACGTGGGCCGCCGCCGTGGCGGCGGCCAGTACGGCGGCCCCGAGGGACGGGAGGTCCCCGGTGGACCGGTGGACGGCGAGGTAGACCGTGGACAGGACGCAGAGGACGCCGAAGTCATCCGGCGAGGACGGCCGGCCGGCGAGCGCGGCCTCGGCACAGGCACGGGCCTCGCCCAGGTCGTCCACCGCCCCCAGCAGCCTGGGCGTGGAAGGCACGGCGACCGCCGCGGCCGTGGTCGACCGCTCGTGGCGCAGGACGAGGAGGTCGGTGAGGTTCATCAGGTCGCCCGGGTCCAGGTCGCGCGGATCCGGCTCGGCCGGATCGAGGTCACCCGGACCCGGCTCGTCCGGGTCCGGCTCGCTCGGGTCCAGGCCGTCCAGGCCGTCCAGGCCGTCCGGGCCGTCCGGGCCGCCGTGGCCCGGCCGCCTGCCGTCGGCAGCGCCCGCCGTGCACGCCTCCCGCAGGTGTGCGATGGCGTCGTCGAGGTCCTCGCGTCCGCCGCGGTGCTGGAACAGATTGGACTCGGCCAGCCCCAACGCCGACAGCGCCGCCGACCGCAGACCGGGAAGGCGGTCGTCGGCGAGCTCCACGGCCCGCCGGGCGTGGAACCGCGCCTGGTCCAGGTCCTCCTCCTGGCCGGGCAGGCGCGCCCGCAGGGCGAACAGGTGGCTGAGGCCGAGATGGAGGACCGCGACCCGGTCGTCGCCCTGTTTCCCGGCGACCGTGAGCGCGACGGTCCGCTGCCCGATGGCCTTGGTGAGGTCTTCCGGGCGGCGCCGGGGTCTTCCGTTGAGGTACCGGTGGACCAGCAGGTCCGCGATCAGGACCCGGCTGCGCACCAGGTCCCCGCCCTCGGGCAGGTAGGGGACCGCCTTCCCCAGCACCTGAAGCCCGCGCTCCAACCGTGCGTCGGCGAGGTCGTCCGTCGGCCGGAAGGCCAGGGGGTCGCGCGGATCGAGCCCGACGAGGTGGGCCAGTACGGTCCCCAGGAGGACGGCTGCCGCGGTCCACGGCCCGGCGCCGGGCGGCTGCCGGGCGATGACCGCCTCCAGCAGGCCGACCGCCTCCGGCCATCCGCTCCCCACCGCGGGGCCGGGCCCATCGGCCGAGGGCCCGGAGGACTCGTGGGGTCCGGTGCGGCCCTCGGCCGCCATGAGGCGGTCGAGCAGCCGCTCCGCCAGTGCCAGGGCGACCGGCGGGTCACCCGGTCCGCCGTGTCCCGCGAGCTCCTCGCGGTAGCGTCCGCAGGCGGTGACGGCGTCCGCCAGGTCGTCCGGACCGCCGTCCGTCAGCAGGGTCCCACCGATCACGGCCCAGATCCGGTGGTCCGACGGCAGCGGGCCCCGCCCGGCGACCGCGGCCGGCGTCCCGGGCGGAACCAGGCCGGGGCGCTCGGCCCGCAGGTACTCCAGCAGCGGTTCCACGGCGGCGCGTGAAACGCCCCGGAGATCAAGCCCGTTCGCCCCGGCGGGCAGGGCGGGCGCCGTGCAGCGACACAGGTACAGCCAGAGGGCCAGCCACCGCTCCTCCGGCTCCCCGGTCACGCCCGGCGCGGCGGACGTGCTCAGCAGCATCCGGACGACATCGCCGTCGGCATCGGGCCCCAGAGCGTCGGCGTCGCCCCGGAGCAGGTATCGGACGGTCCGGCGGGCCACATCCGCCTTCGCACTGCCGGTGCACACCGAACGGCTCCTCCGTAGCTGGAGCGGGTGGGCCCGGGCGGGCCGTCCCCGTCGTGCTCGTCCACAGGGGTGGTCTGTCACCCCAAAGTACTTTTCTACAGGGCGATATGACGATCGGTTACGGACTTGATACCTGGATTTCGAAGGCCGGCGACGATGGGGCATTGCCCGCCCCGATCCCTCCTTCCGAAGCCGCCGGTACCCGTCGGCCGCCGGCCCACCGGACCGGCCCGGGAATCCGCAGGCGAGCGGGGCCCGCGCCTGCCCGCGCGCTCAGCTGACGACTGCTTCGGGGGCGAGGTGACGGGTGCGTACAACCGTTCGTATCATTCGCACGTCCACTCATCGGGCCTTCATCCCCTCGCTTCTCACAGCCGGAGCCGTGATCGTGCGCACCTACCGTCCTGCGGCCACCGCCGCCCTGTTCGCGCTCACCGCGAGCGCGATGGTCCTCGGGACGGCCACCGCCTTCGCCGACGCCGCGACACCGAGCCCCTCGGCGTCGGCGGTGGTCACCTCCACGCCCTCGGCCACCGCCACGTCCTCGGCGGAACCGGAACCGACCGTCGGCCCCACGTCGACGACGACCCTGCAGGTCACCACCACGGGGTCCCCCACCGTCACCCCGACGGCCACCCCGACCCTGCCCCAGGGCTGCACGGACGTGCGCGAGGAGGGCATGCCGGTCCACGGCGTCACGCTCGGCACCGACGGGTCCACCCGGGACATGGCCGTCTCCTTCTACAACAGCGGTTCGACGACGCTCACCGACTTCCGGATCACCGGTGTGATCAGGAGCGCGACGGGTGCCGTCCCGCCCACGACCGAGGTGAGGTTCCAGGGCGACACCGCCTGGGCCCCGGTCACGCCGGACCCCGCGACCGGGTCGGTGTCCCTCGGCCACCACCGGATCCCGTCGCACGAGATGTTCACCGTGGTGCTCCGGATCTCCGCCGACCCGGCGGCGAGGGCCGAGGGCTACATCCTCGCCGTCTCCGGAGTCTCCGAGGCGCTCCCGTACGGGGTCGGCGCCACCGACGCGAAGCACACCTGCACCCGGCTGGCCGGATCGTCCACCGGCCGCGTCACCTTCCGCGAGGAGCCGGCCGCCACGGCCTCCCCGTCGGCGAGCGCCCCGCCCACCGCGAGCGTCCCTCCGACCGCCTCGGCGTCGCCGTCCGCGACCCCGACCGCCGTCGGCGTCCCGGTGGTCGCCCGCGGCACCGGCACCACGGCCGAGACCGGCGGCGGCCTCGCCGAGACCGGCGGCAGCTCCACCACCGCTCCGCTCGCGGTCACCGGCGTCGTCGCCATCGTCCTCGGTTGTGCGGCCGCCCTCGTCGCCCATCGCCGCAGGAACACCCGCGGCTGACCCACCGGTCCGACTCCCACCGGTCCGACTCCCACCGCTCCTTCGGTCCGACTCCCGCCGGCCCGACTCCCGCCGTCCGGGCCCGCGCGCCCGAGCACCCTCCACCGGGGCCGGGCACGCGCTGCCCGGCCGCCACCCGCCCCTGCGGGCCACGGTCGTCGGGCCCGTGGTGCCGGAGCACCGTTCCCGGAATAACAACGATCAGTGCGAGGGCCGTTCGTGCATCATGTGGGGATGAACCGCAGTGACCAGCGCTTCCACGTCATCGTGCTGTCGAACTTCGCGAAGGGCTTCGACAAGTACGCGTTCGCCTACGGGAAGGCGGGGATTCCGGAGAGCACCTATCCCGACCGGTTCCACCTGCTGACCCGTACGGAGTTGGGCATCGGCATCGACAAGGCGCGACGCCTGCTGACACGTCTGGCCATCCCGGGCGACCGGCTGCTGGTGCTGGAGACCGCGGTGGATCCCGCCGAGCTGGCGCCCAACGTGTCGACCGGCCTCGGCGCGGAACTGCGCGAGGCCCGCATCCGGCTGTCGGCCGTCCACGAACTCGACCAGGTGGGCGAGGAGTTCACCCTGCGCCCGACCACCGTCGAGGACGCGATGGCGGCCTCCCTACAGCTGCACGCATCGGCCCTGCATCACTACACGGACCTGCGGCCGCGCTCGGTCTCGGTCCTACCGGTCGCCTCCGCCTGCCAGGCCCGGTGCTCGTTCTGCTTCTCCTCGGCGTCGATCTCCAGCGACCAGACCCCGGCACGCGTCCCCTGGGACGCGGTCACCGGCTGGCTGGAGCGCGCCCGGACGGCGGGCGCCGAGCGCGCGGTGATCACCGGCGGCGGGGAGCCCACGCTCATACCCTTCGAACAGCAGCTGCGACTGGTGGCCGCCTGCTCGGCGGCGTTCCCGAAGGTCGTCCTGATCACCAACGCGCACACCCTGGCGAAGGGTGAGCACGCCGACCGGGCCGACCGACTGGAGGCCCTGGGCGCCGCGGGCCTGAGCGTGCTGGCGGTCTCCCGGCACCACCAGGACGACGCCGTCAGCGAGCGCCTGATGATGCTGCGCACGCCGGTGAGCTCCGTGGCCGACACCTGGCGCGTGGAACGCGACCGCTGGCCGGGCCTACGGATGAGGCTGATCTGCGTGCTCCAGCACGGTGGCGTGGCCGACGCGGCCGGCGTCGCCGACTACCTCTCGTGGGCCGCGGCCCTCGGCGTCGAGGAGGTCTGCTTCAAGGAGCTCTACGTCTCCACCAGCACCGAGTCGCTCTACTTCGACCGCACCGCCAACGTCTGGAGCCGGGAGCACCAGGTCCCGCTGTCCGTCGTCACCGGGTTCGCCGAGCGGCACGGCTTCGAACCGGTGAGCCGCCTGCC
Source organism: Kitasatospora sp. NPDC004240 (assembly GCF_053603215.1). Classification (NCBI taxonomy): domain Bacteria; kingdom Bacillati; phylum Actinomycetota; class Actinomycetes; order Kitasatosporales; family Streptomycetaceae; genus Kitasatospora; species Kitasatospora sp. NPDC004240. Next base: position 23,179 of record NZ_JBSGFD010000095.1, read on the forward strand.
CTGGGGCGCACCGGTCTACCGGGGCAGCTGGGACGGCCGGCCGATGCGGATCGCCGCCTACACCGAGCCCAGCCTGCTCTGGGAGCGCACCCACGGGACCGCACGCAGCTGGAACGTCCTGGCCGACGGACGCTGCTACGCCTCCCTGGAGGACCGGGCCAGCGAGATCCTGCCGGAAGGTGCGCCGGCATGAGGCTCCAGGATTTCCAGGAATTCCAGGAGTTCCGGCAACGGCGACTCGGTGCCGACCCGTCGCTCCTGGACGCCGCCGAGACCAACGTGTACCGGGCGCTCGCCCCGATCCGGCCGGAACCGCCGACCGACATCCGTACGGTGCACCGGTGCGATCTCGCCCGGGCCTGGCTGCGGCGGTTCGAGCTGCCGGAGGAGTGGTCCGGCCGCGCCATGGTCTGCCGGGGCGTACGGCACGGGCTCGGCGTGGTGTTCCACCGGCTGCGCGCCGTACGCGCGCGGTTGTGGCTGCCCGCGGACGTGTACCCGGTGTACTTCGAGCTGGCCCGCGCCGCGGGCCTGACACCTGCGTCGTACCCGACGCTGCCCGCGCCGGTCCTGCCGAGCGCGCCGGCGGACGACCGGCCCGAGTATCTGCTGCTCGCCAACCCCAGCAAGCCGCTCGGCCGGTACCTGTCCGAGGCCGAGTGCGCCGCGGCGGTTTCGTGGCTGCGGGAATCACCGCACCGCCGCCTGATGATCGACAGCGTCTACGACCTGGGAGCCCCGTTCGCCGACGGAACGCGGCGGCTGCTGGACACCGGTCGTGCGGTCCTGCTGCATTCGGTCACCAAGGGGTGGCTGTGGCCACGGACGTTCGGTGTGGTCCTGCTGGATCCGGAGGAGGCCGAACTGGCCGGAGCGTTCCGGGCGGACCCGCCGACGCCGGACCAGTTGAGGCTGGCCGACCGCCTGCTGACCGAGCACGGCGACGTCCCCCGGCAGGTCGCCGACGAACTGGCCGTCCGGGCCGAGCGGTTGTTCGCACGGTTGCCGGACGAGGTGCTCGGGGCGATTCCCGCGACGAGCCGGACCTGCCGGGGCAACTACTTCTTCCCGGTCGACATCCCGGTGGAGACGCTCCGGCGCGAGTATGGCGTGCTCGCCCTGCCGGTCGGCGTGTTCGGGGAGAGCGACTGGTCCGGCTCCGTCCTGACCAGCCTCGCCGACGCCCCCGGCCCGATGCCGACGGTGACGCGACGAAGCCGCTGAAGGACCCGGCGGCGCGTCGGCCCCGCTCGATCCACGCAGGGGAGGGGGTGTGCCGCACCGCCGGGCGGCCTCGGGTGTCCCGGTGCTCCTCGGGCAGACGGATGCCGGGCAACGTCAGCAGCACACCCGCCCCCTGGGGCGGTCTTCTTCGGCTCGCCGGGCATGCGTAGTGCGGCCAGACTGGAAATACCGGACCTTCCACCGACCCGACCCGCCATCATGCCGGCCCCGGGCCGGACTCCGGCCGACGGTCACCACCGGCGCACGGAATGCGCGGCCCGAGGGGAAGGCCGCCACCGACCCGCGCCGGGCAGCCGCTCACCCGAACCGGCCCTGCCCGCCGGTGCCCGTTCGCAGAACCCTCTTCGCAGAACCCTCATGGAGCGGTCATGGCGATACTCATTCCGACGAAGGACGTGACGAAACCGCGGCACCTGTTCGTCCCCTACCGAAGAGCGGATGGAACGGGCGCGCTGCAGATCGTCCACACCGGCACGCTGGCCCTCGACGGGGGCGGCGGACCGCTCGGCGACAATGTCGTGGTCGCCTTCGTCCCCTACGGCCCCTCGGGTTCCGTGAATCCGCCGACCACCGGAAAGGTCCAGGACTTCAGCGGCGTCCTGACGGCATCGACGGTGACGGCCACCCTCGCGGGGTTCAGAGTGACGGGGGACGACAACATCACCGCGTTCATCGACTCCTCGGAGTTGCACCTTCGGGCACAACCGGGCCTGACGGGTATCAGTGGCCCGCCCCTGTGTCTCATCATGGAAGTCCGCATCGCGGCCTTGCGCACCAAGATCTCCAGAATCGCCTACCAGGCGACCGTCAAGGTCGAACCCGATCCCGGGAACGAACACAGCGCCGGCGCCCTGGAGAACATCCCGAACCTCATCCCGGCCGGAAGCCCCGGGGGATCCATGGTGGACGCCACCCGCAGAGATCCCATCCTGTGACCATCCCCGTCCTTCCGATCCCGCTGCCGTCCGCTGCCGTCCGCGGCCACCGCGGTCACGCCTCGGTCGCCGGTGCGTCCTCCGCCGCTTCCTGGAAGTCGACGACGGCCTCACCGTAGGACCGCGCCCAGTCCGTCAGAGCGGCGATCGGCTCGACGAGGGTCAGACCGAGAGGGGTCAGGCCGTACTCGACCCGCGGAGGCGCTTCGGCGTACGCGCGGCGCTCGACCAGGCCGTAACCCTGCAGCTTGCGCAACGTCTGGGTGAGCACCTTGCGCGAGATACCACCGATGAGATCGACGAGTTCACCGTGCCGACGCGGTTCGCGGCTGAGCGCGAACAGGACGACGACCGCCCACTTGCTGGTGATGATATCGACGGCGAGCCGGGCCGGGCAGTCGGCGAGGAAGACGTCTCCCGCTGGGTCACGCATGGGCCGAAGGGTACCAAGAGGTACCCGTCGACTCCGTAGCGTCCTGTTCCATGAATACGCCGCGAACGGAAATCTACGTCCTCGTCCATGGCGCCTGGCACAACGGGCGCGTCTGGGACCGGGTGACACCCCTGCTGACCCGGGCCGGGCACCGGGTGTTCGCCCCCTCGCTCACCGGCCACGGCGACAGGGAGCACCTGCTCGGTCCGGAGGTCGGACTCGACACCCACGTCGCCGATGTCGTCGCCCTCCTCCTCGGGGAGGACCTCACCGACGTGGTGCTGGTCGGTCACAGCTACGCCGGAATGGTCATATCCGCCGTGGCCGACCAGGTCCCGGACCGGATCGCCGCCCTGGTCTACGTCGACGCGATGGTCCCGGTCGACGGCGAGAGCGTGCTCGACGTCCTGCCCCCGACCCGGCACCTGCTCGAACTCGCCGCCGACTCCGACACCCCCTGGCGCATCCCGCCCCTGCCGGAAGGCCCCGCCCCCACAGGCCTGTTCGGGGTCACCGACCCGGCGGACGCGGCCTGGCTGCGTACCCTGCTCTCGGACGAGTCGGCGCTCTGCTTCCAGCAGCCGGTCCGACTGGAGAACCCCGCCACGGCCGCCGTCCCCCGGACGCACATCCACTGCGTCGGAAGCGCGCCGGAGGGCATCGCCCACCGTCCCGTTCCCGCGACCCAGCCCAACGGCACTCCGTCGCAGGTGTGGCAACTGCGGAGCGGCCACGACTGCATGATCATCGCACCGGGCCGGCTGGCCGAGCTCCTGCTGAAGGCCGCCGATGGCACCGGGCACACCGAGCCGGCAGGCGCGCCGGGCGTTCCGTCCTGAGACGGTTCCGCAGGGCGCGGTCGCTCAGCGCCGGGTGGTGGGGCGCGGTGCGGCCGGCAGGGGCGGGCTGAGGACGGGCTCCAGCAGGTGGGCGAGTTGCCGGCGTTGCTGCGCGTCGAGCCGGCCGGTGGCCGGGGCGAGGGCGTCCCGCACCTCCTCGTAGAGGCGCTGGGTGAGGTCGCGCCCGGCGTCGGTGATCAGGACGACGACGGCGCGCCTGTCCTCGGGGCTGGCCTGGCGGGCCAGCAGCCCTCGTCGTTCGGCGCGGTCGATGAGGCCGGAGAGGGTCGACTTGTCCAGGCCGAGGAAGGCCGCCAGGTCGCTCATGCGGGGGCGCCGGTCGCGCACGATGCCGAGCACGCGCAGCTGGGTGAGGGACAGGTCGTGCTCGGCGCCGACGCGGGTGAGCACGCTCATGACCTGGAAGGCGCTGCGGACCAGGCCGTCGATCAGGGCCTCTTCGGAGCCGTCGGAGTCGTCGGGAGCCATGGCCACCACCCTACTTGACATTATTTGTATTACCAACAACCCTGGATTTGATTGGGAATGCAAACCAACGTCCGAGGAGTCCCCATGCACGCAGCAGTCGTCACGGCCTACGACGCACCGCCCGCCTACGGCGAGCACCCCGAACCCGTCGCCCGGGGCGAGCACGAGATGGTCGTGGACGTCCTCGCGGCGCCCCTGCACCACCTGGCCCGGGCCAAGGCGAGCGGCGCCCACTACTCCGCCTCCGGCGTCCTCCCGCTGGTGCCCGGCGTCGACGGCGTCGTCCGCGACCCCGCGGGCCGCCTGCGCTACGCGGTCCTGGACGACACGGACCTCGGGACCTTCGCCGAGCGCACCGTCATCGACGCGCGTCGGAGCGTGGTCCTGCCCGACCACGTGGACCCGGTGCGGATCGCCGCCGCGATGAACCCGGGCATGTCCTCCTGGGTCGCCCTGCGCCGCCGCATCACCTTCCAGGAGGGCCGGCGCGTCCTCGTCCTGGGTGCCACCGGCAGCGCCGGGCGCATGGCCGTCCAGATCGCCAAGCGGTTCGGCGCCGCCCAGGTCATCGCCGCCGGCCGCGACACCGCCCGCCTCCAGGAGCTGCCCGCCCTCGGCGCCGACCGGACGCTCACCTTCGACGAGATCGCCGCCGCGGCCGACGTCGACGTCGTCCTCGACTTCGTGTGGGGCGAACCCGCCGCCGGCTCCATGCTCCCGATCCTCACCGCGCGCAGCGACCGCTCCGCGCCGCTCACCTGGGTCCAGATCGGCTCCATCGCGGGAGCGACCGCCGCGGTCCCGTCCGTGGCCCTGCGCTCGGCCCGGTTGCAGCTCGTGGGCAGCGGCATCGGATCGCTCTCCCCCCGCGACTTCATCGCCGAACTCCCCGAGCTGGCCGCCGCGGTGACCGACGGCGCCATCGACGTGCAGGCGCGGGCCGTACCGCTGGCCGGGATCGCGCAGGCATGGAACGACACCCGCTCCGGCGAGCGCCTCGTCCTCGTCCCGTAGGCCCCCTTCCCTGTCGATCGGCTCGGCACCGAGGGGGGTGCGGCCCCGACGCAGGGCGGCAGAACCGTCCGGGCCGTCCCGCCGGCCGGCCCCTGAACCGACCGGCGGGCGCGGCCTCGCCGGCCCAGGGTGCCGGCCCCACGCCCTGCTGAGCGCATCAGCGGCTGATGTACAGGGCGCAGATGTCGTCGCGGCGGGTGTGCGGGGCGACGAGCGCGTGCACGATCTCTTCCAGGGGCCGTGGGCCGCGGGCGTGGGTCAGGGCGGTTTCGGCCAGTCGGGCGAGGCCCTCGTCGAGGGTCTCACCCCGCCTTTCGATCAGGCCGTCCGTGTAGAGCAGCAGGTGGTCGCCGGGCAGCAGGTCGACGGTGGAGGCCTGGTAGCGGGCCGCGGGGCTCGCGCCCAGCAGGATGCCGCCGGCGGAGGGCAGGAAGCGCGCCCGGCCGTCGCGTATGAGCAGGGGCGGCGGGTGGCCGGCCCGTACCCAGGTGAGCCGGGAGGCGGCGGGCTGGTACACGGCCATGATCATGGTGGCCGTCGGGCCGGTGCGTTCCGGGGTGTGCAGCAGGAGGGTGTTCAGGTTGGCCAGAACCGTGGGCAGGGGAGTGCCGGTGATGGCCATCCCCTTGGCGGTGAAGCGCAGCAGGGCCATGGTGGCGACGGCGTCCAGGCCGTGGCCGGCGACGTCGCCGACGACGAGCAGCGCGCTGTCATCGGGCAGTTCGACGGCGCTGTACCAGTCGCCGCCGAGACTGAGTCTTTCCTGCAGGGGCAGGTAGGCGACGTCGACGGTGAGGCCGGCGAGGTCCAGCTTCTGCTGAGGTACCGGGAGGAGGGTGTCCTGGAGGCGGGCGGCGAGGTCGCGTTCGGCTTCCAGGAGGCTCCGGTGGGCGAGGGTGGCCTGCTGCTGATCCAGCAGCTGTTGTTCGGCGTGCTTGGCGGCGGTGAGGTCCTGGAAGAAGCCGTGGACCCGGACGGGTCGGCCCTGCACGTCCGTCTCGGCCTCGGCGACCACCCGCACATGGCGCTCCCCTCTGCCGGGGAGGCGGACGCGGAAGGTGCGGTCCATCGGTTCGCCGGCCTTGAGCAGCCGCCCGACCGCTTCCTCCACCGCCGGACGGTCCTCGGCCCCGGCGTGGGCCGACAGTTCCTCCAGCGGCATCGGGCCCAGCGACCGGTCCCTGTCGAAGATCGAGTACACCTCGTCGGACCAGGTGATCTCCCGGCGGACCAGGTCGCGGTCGACCCAGCCCATCCGGCCCAGGCGCTGCATCAGCGTCAGCCGGTGCTGCTCGCGTTCGCTCAGGTCCAGACGGTTCCAGGAGACGATCAGCCCGCCCTGGCACGGTGCCGCGCGCACACCGTACCGGGACCGGTGTGGGATGCCGGCGGCCCTCTCCTCGTATTCCAGCTCCCCCTCGTAGACGGCACCGCTCTCGAGCACACCCAGGTAGCCGCGCCACAGGTCGGTGGTGTCGAGGCCCGGGTAGGTGCCCAGAACGCTCAGTCCCCGTAGCTGCGTGCCGCGGCGCCCGCCGATGTCGACCGCCGCGGGCGAGGCGGCCATGAGACGGAAGTCCACCACGTCACCGTGGTGCCCGTACGCCGGCTGGAGGAAGACCACCGAACCGGGGAGACCGGCCAGGACCTCCCCGACCACTGCCGGTCCGCTCCCCGTCCCCGTGCTGCCACCCGGCATCGGCGCTACCGGCTCCCCGTCGTCCGTCATGCACCGAGCATGTCACGTCCCGCGGCGCCGGAAGCCCGAGGCAGGGGTCCCCCAGCGGGTGCCGGCCCCACGCCGCCTCCGCGGCGAGCAGGCCCGCCGCTCCGGATTCACGCCGGACGCGGGCCGAAGGACGGGCCGCCGTCACGTCCCGGCCCTGTGCGTCCATGTCCCCGGTCGGCTGGTGGACGTCGTCACACCTGGCTTCGTCGTGTCTGCGTCCTCAGCTCTCGGTCGGATGGCGTCCCGCTGAGTGGTGTAGCAGAGATCTTGGTGTAACCCCTGGTCATGAAGGAGCCATCGCGCAACTCTCCGAGTAGGAAGGCTCGTTGAGTGAGAGGTGCGCGATGGCCTTGTCCCGGTCCGACCCACTCCGCCTCATGGAGTCACTGCGTACGGCGGACGGAATCGAGTTGATCAGGGCCCTGGCCCAGTGGATGCTGCAGGAGTTGATCGAGGCCGAGGCGACCGCCCGGATCGGCGCCGAGCCCGGCGAGCACACCGACGCCCGCACCACCTGGCGCAACGGCCACCGCGACAAGACACTCACCACGCAGGCCGGCGACCTGGACCACGCCATCCCCAAGGTCCGCACCGGCAGCTTCTTCCCCAGCCCGCTCGAGCGCAGGCGCCGCATCGACCAGGCGCTCTACGCGGTCATCATGGAGGCCTACGTCCTGGGCGTTTCCACCCGCTCGGTCGACGACCTGGTCAAGGCGCTCGGCGCGGACACCGGCGTCTCCAAGAGCGAGGTCTCCGGGATCTGCGCGGGCCTGGACGAACAGCTCACCGCGTTCCGCACCCGGCCCCTCGGCCGCATCCGCTTCCCCCACGTCTACCTCGACGCGACCTACTGCAAGGCCCGGGTGAACCACCAGATCGTCTCCCGGGCCGTGGTCGTCGCCACCGGGATCACCGAGGACGGCGGCCGCGAGGTCCTCGGGATGATGGTCGGGGACAGCGAGACCGAGGTGTTCCGGGCCGAGTTCCTCCGGTCCCTGCGCGAGCGCGGCCCGACCGGGGTCCGCCTGGTCATCGGCGACCACCACAGCGGCCTGGTCAAGGCGATCCGCAAGGTCATGCTCGGCGCCCCCTACCAGCGCTGCCGCGTCCACTTCCTGCGCAACACCTTCGCGATCATCCCGAAGGAAGCCGGCGAGATGGTCGCCGCCACCATCCGCACGATCTTCGCCCAACCGGCCGAGGCCGCGGTCCGGTCCCGGCTCGACACCGTCGCCGAGATGCTCGGCAAGCAGTTCCCCAAGGTCAAAGCGATGCCGCTGGAGGCCAAGGACGACCTGACCGCCTTCGCCGCCTTCCCCGAGCGACATCGGAAGAAGATCCAGTCCACCAATCCGCTGGAGAGGATCAACCGCGAGATCAAGCGCCGCACCGACGTCGTCCAGGTGTTCCCGAACGACGACGCGCTCCTGCGGCCGGTCACCGCCGTGCTCTTCGAGATGCACGACGAATGGATCGCATTCCCCCGCCGCCACCTGCCCGAAGGCAGCATGGACCGGATCTACCCCGCCGAGCGCAGCCGCGACGAACTCCCTCCTACTTCATGACCGTTGGCGCACGACCACTACACCACTCCACGGGACACGACCCGTACTGATGCCACGTCGGTCTCCCTGGTGCCGATGAACCCGGGGCAGTCGGATCCTCCACGACGATCGCCACGCCTGAGAAAGTGTTGGGTAATTGATCAACTTCATGGCTTGATCCACTGGTGGTGATCTTTGCGTCGTCCTGTCCGTGAAGATCACTGCCATGTGTGTCT
>NZ_JBSGFD010000096.1:0-31417 GCF_053603215.1 Kitasatospora sp. NPDC004240
GGGCCCTGGTGAGCGGCTTGCTCGGTGCAACGGGTTCGAAGTTACGGGGGCCTCGGGGCCGGTTTCAAGGATTCGGAGGTTCGGGCAGCTCAGGGTGCTGTTACCGGCCGTAAGGATCAAGGAAATGGGATGATTTGAAGGCAAATGCCCCGATTTGCAAGATCGAACAGGGCGGAGAAGTGGCCCGGACCACACCATCACCCCTGTGAGGCCGCGCACACGGTCGACAGCGTGTGACGACGCATCGGTCCTCCGTGTCGGAACCACCGCCCCGCCGCCCGCTCCCGGGTGGCCCCGGCCACAGTCGTCACCCGCCGTGGCCTCCGGAGCCACGGACCGTGTCCGGCATAGCCTCGGGCCATGAGCGACGAGAGCGAAGCGCGGGTGCCCGAGGGGGCCGGGGAGCCGGGCCGGGCGGTGGCCCCGGCCGGGTTCGAGCTGGGGACCGACGGGCCGACGGTGATCCTGGTCGGACTGGACGGCTCCGAATCCTCCTGGCGGGCCACCGCCTACGCGGCCGGCCTCGCCCGGCGCCAGAACGCCACCCTCGCCGTGGTCTACGTGCAGCCCGTGCTGGCCGCCGCCACCGTGCTGGCCGGGGCGGCGGTCGAGGAGACCACCCGGGAGATCGCCGAGGAGCTCCTCGCCGCACTGCGCGAGGCCGAGCAGCGGCTGCGCGACCTGTGGCGGCTGGACTGGCGGTTCCTCACCCTCCGGGGCGACCCGTACACCGGACTGGCCCGCACCGCCGACGACCTGCGGGCCGACGCCGTGGTGGTCGGCGGCTCCGAGCAGGCCGGGCACCGGGTGATCGGCTCGGTCGCCGTCCGGATGGTCAAGGCGGGGCGCTGGCCGGTCACCGTGGTGCCCTGACGGGTGCGCCCGGACGGCGGCCTTCGGCCCGGTGTGCGGCCGACGCCCGTCAGTGACCGGCGATAGGGTGCTGTGCCATGACGGAAGCACCGGTCAATCCGCCCACCCCCGGTCACCGGGACGGTCAGGACGACGGCCCGAAGCCCGCGGCGGCCGCCGCCATCGGCACCGACCTGCACCTGGAGCTGGCCGGTACCGGCAGCCGCCGGGCCGCGCTGATGCGCGCCCTGCGCGAGGCCATCCGGACCGGCCGCCTCGCCCCCGGCATCCGGCTGCCGCCGTACCGCTCCCTCGCCGCCGACCTCGGCATCGCCCGCAACACCGCCGCCGAGGCGTACGCCGAGCTGGTCGCCGAGGGCTGGCTCACCGCCCGCCAGGGGTCCGGCACCGCCGTCGCCCACCGCGCCGAACCCGCCACCCCGGTCCGCGCCCACCGCCCCACGCCCGAACCGCGTCCCCGGCACGACCTGCGCCAGGGGCAGCCCGATGCCGCCTCCTTCCCCCGCGCCGCCTGGCTCGCCGCCTCCCGCCGCGCCGTGACCGCCGCCCCCAACGAGGCCTTCGGCCCCGGCGACCCGCAGGGGCGGCGCGAGCTGCGCGCCGTTCTCGCCGACTACCTGGCCCGCGCCCGCGGGGTGCGGACCGACCCGGACCGGATCGTGGTGTGCTCCGGCTTCGCCCACGCGCTCCGGCTGCTCTTCGAGGGCGGCCCCCGCGCCGTCCTGTCCGGGCCGCTCGCCGTGGAGGGGTACGGGCTGGGCTTCCACCGGATGCTGCTGGCCCGCGCCGGGGTGCGGACGGTGCCGCTGTCGCTGGACGATGACGGCGCCCGGGTCGGCGAACTGGCCGGCCACCCCGAGGTCCGCACCGCGCTGCTCACCCCGGCGCACCAGTTCCCCACCGGCGGGCCGCTGGCCGCCGGGCGGCGGGCCGCCGCCGTGGACTGGGCCCGCGCGGGCGGCGGGCTGATCCTGGAGGACGACTACGACGGCGAGTTCCGCTACGACCGCCAGCCGGTGGGGGCCGTCCAGGGGCTCGACCCCGACCGGGTGGTCTACCTCGGCACGGCCAGCAAGAGCCTGTCGCCGGCGCTGCGGCTCGGCTGGATGGTGCTGCCGGACCACCTGGTCGACCGGGTGCTCGCCGCCAAGGGCGAGCGCGAGGCCTGGGCCAGTGCGCTGGACCAGCTGACCCTCGCCGAGTTCGTCGACTCCGGCGCGTACGACCGCCACGTGCGCCGGATGCGCCAGCGCTACCGCGACCGGCGGGACCGGCTGGTCGCCGCGCTGGACGCCCGCGCCCCGCACGTCGAGGTCACCGGCATCGCGGCCGGACTGCACGCCGTGCTGCGGCTGGAACCCGGCACCGAGCGCTCGGTGCTCAAGGCCGCCCGCTACCGGGGCCTGGCCGTGGAGGGGCTCGCCGACTACCGCCACCCGCAGGCCGACCCGGTCGCGATGCCCGCCACCGACGGCCTGGTGGTCGGCTACGCGACCCCGCCGGACCACGCCTACCCGGCCGCGCTCGCCGCGCTCTGCGACGTCCTGCCCCCGCCGGTCTGAGCCCGGGGCGGCGCGGGGGAGGGTCTCCGGGGTCCACCTCCGGGGCTTGTTGTGAACCCGGCAAGAATCCGAGGGGCGGACCCTAACCTCCCGCGGCGGGGCGGGCGGGGACGCGGCGTGTGCAATGGCCCGGTGCGTCTGCTTCTTTGTCATATGCCAGTACGGGCCGCGGTGGAGGAAGGGCCCGGAGCCGGCGCCGCCGCCTAGGCTCACTGGCATGCGCAGAACACATGCAAGGCGTCTCGGTCTCTCCGCGATCATGGCCTTCGTCGTCGGTCTGCTCCTCATGGCCACGCCGGCCCACGCCGACACCCCGCTGCTCGCCGTCAGCTCGGACAAGGTGACGGCGGCCCCCGGCGAAACGGTCACGCTCACGCTGACCCTGACCAACCCGCACGACACCGCCGTGCAGTTCGTCTACCAGTCCATCCAGCCGACCTACGCGACCTCCCAGGCCACCGCCCTGAAGTACGCGTTCTCCGCCTGCGGCGGCAACGTCAGCGGCTGCGACACCGGCGCCACCAGCGGCCTGGTCCACCACGACGTCCCGGTCGCCGCCAACTCCAGCACCACGGTGACCCTGACCTACACCATCGCCGCCGACTCCGGCTGCGGTTCCCGGATCGACTTCTACACCTACCTCTACTACGAGTACCAGTCCGGCGCCGCCAACGACTCCGGGATCTTCGACGTCCCCGGCAACGAGGTCACCTGCCCCTGATCCCTCCGCTCCACCCCGATCCCCCGTCAGGTGCCGGCTTCCCCCGTACCGGCACCTGACGGGTCGTTCGCGCCGTTGTCGGACCCCCGTGGCAGGCTCTCCGCCATGGCAGACCAGCACCGCACCGCCGAGGCCGCTCCCGCCGCCGCGCCCACGGCCGAGTTCCCGATCCCCGCCGACCTGGACGGGGTCATCCGCGCGCGGGCCGATGAGAAGACGGCGCCCCTGGTCGCCCGGCTGCTGCGCCCCTCCCTCGCCCTGGAGCCGCTGGACGCGAGGCCGGCCGCCGCGAGGCCGTTCGACGGGGAGCCGCTCGAAGGGGAGCCGTTCGAAGGGGAGCCGCTCGGAGGGGAGCGGGCCCGCCCGGTGGGCCGGCTGGGCGGACTGCCCGCGCTGCCGGACGGCATCGACTGGCCCGAGTTCGACGGCCGTCCGATGCAGTTGCTCGCCGAGCTGGACTGCGCCGCGATGGCCGCCGCCTTCCGTGACGGCCCCGCGCTCCCCGGTGGCCCCGACTCCCCGAGCGCCCCCGCCGCCGAGGACTGGCCGCTGCCGGAGGAGGGCCTGCTGCTGTTCTTCCACGACGACCGGATCACCGACTTCCGGGGCGCCGGCTGCCGGGTGCTGCACGTTCCGGCGGGTGCCCCGCCGCGGCCCGCGCCCGAGGGGGCGGCCCTGGTGCGCGCTGTGCCGGTCGGTGCCCGGTGGCTGCTCTCCGCGCCCTCCTACCAGGACTACGAGCTGGAGTCGCTGTTCCCGGACGACTTCCTGGTGGCGATGGACCTCGCTGCCGACCTCCATGAGCGGCTGCCCCGTCCCGACGTCCGGGTGCTCGGCTGGTGCGACACCGACACCGGCCGCCCGGACTGGCACCGCCCGCTGCTCCAGGTGGAGAACACCTTCCTCGGCATGGAGTGGGGCGAGCTGGTCAACGTCTCGTTCTGGATCGACGAGGAGGACCTGGAGGACGGGATCCTTGACGAGGTCCGGCAGGGGTTCGAGGTCGCCTGACGGACCTCCGGGAGAGCACCCGACGGATCGCCTGAGCAGAGGGGCGCGCGGTAGTGGCCGCGCGCTCCTCGTCGTGCACGGGCGGGCATTTCGTGGTCGTGCGTTCGAATCCAACACTCGCGTTCGAGTTGTTCGAAGAGGGTTCGGTGGTGCGGGCCGGGTCGGGGCGGTGGTCGGGGCGGAGCCCGGAGTTCCGGGGCAGCGGCGATTCGCATGCACAGGGATTCGAAGCGGTGTAGCGCGGTGTTGAGAGATTCCAACCACTTCATGGTCCAGATTCACCCTATCGGGCGGCTCCGAGTGGTCCCTGCGGCCGTGTCGGTTCCCGGTGATCTAGGGTTCCCGATGGGCCGACCGAGGAGTCCAGAATCTCGCGCCGGGTTCCCCAACACCCCCATACATACGCCTATCTGACGTTCCATCGGGTCTGCCGTGGTGACGGCTCTCGCGGTGGGGCGGTGCGACATGACCAGATGAAGGAGAATCCTGCCGATGTCCGTGGACACCAGCCCGGAGACACAGCAGGTGACGCAGCAGTCCAGCCTCACCACGGCCGCTGCCCGCAACCTCGCGACCACGACCAAGTCCGCACCGCAGATGCAGGAGATCACCTCCCGCTGGCTGCTGCGGGTGCTCCCCTGGGTGCAGGCCGCCGGCGGCGCCTACCGGGTGAACCGACGGCTCACCTACACGGTCGGTGACGGCCGGATCGAGTTCGTCAAGACCGGCTCCGAGGTCCGGGTGATCCCGCGCGAGCTGGGCGAACTCGCCCTGCTGCGCGGCTTCGAGGACGACGGCGTGCTGACCGCCCTCGCCGACCGCTGCGAGCAGCGCGACTTCGGCCCCGGCGAGGTGCTGGCCGAGCGCGGTGCCCAGGCGGACCGCATCTTCCTGATCGCCCACGGCAAGATCAACAAGGTCGGCACCGGTAAGTACGGCGACGAGACCGTGGTCGGCGTGCTCGGCGACGGCGACCGCTTCGGCGAGGACGCGGTGCTCGACCCGGACGCCGTCTGGGAGTTCACCGCCAAGGCCGTCACCGCCGGCACCGTGCTCTCGCTGCCCCGCCGCGAGTTCCAGGCCGTCCGGGACGGCTCCCCGGCCCTCCAGCAGCACCTCGCCGAGTTCCTCGCCCTCCCGCTCCAGCGCCAGAACGAGCGCGGCGAGGCCGAGATCGCCATGTCGGCCGGCCACCAGGGCGAGGTCGAACTGCCCGGTGCCTTCGTGGACTACGAGCTCAAGCCGCGCGAGTACGAGCTGAGCGTCGCGCAGACGATCCTCAAGGTGCACACCCGGGTCGCCGACCTCTACAACCAGCCGATGAACCAGATCGAGCACCAGCTCCGGCTGACCATCGAGGCGCTGCGCGAGCGCCAGGAGTTCGAGCTCATCAACAACCCCGAGTTCGGCCTGCTCAACAACGCCGACTTCGCCCAGCGGATCCAGACCCACTCCGGCCCGCCGACCCCGGACGACCTGGACGAGCTGCTGAGCCGCCGTCGTGACCCCGACTACCTGCTCGCCCACCCGCGTGCCATCGCCGCCATCGGCCGCGAGCTCAACAAGCGCGGCATCTACCCGCACCACGTCGACCTCGGCGGGCAGCAGGTGCCGGCCTGGCGCGGGGTCCCGATCCTGCCCTGCAGCAAGATCCCGATCACCAAGGAGAACACCAGCTCCATCCTGGTGATCCGGACCGGCGAGGACAACCAGGGCGTCATCGGTCTGCACCAGACCGGCATCCCGGACGAGTACCAGCCGAGCCTGTCGGTGCGCTTCATGGGCATCGACGAGAAGGCGATCATCTCCTACCTGGTCAGCGCCTACTACTCCGCCGCGATCCTGGTGCCGGACGCGGTCGGCGTGCTGGAGAACGTCGAGATCGCGCACGGCCGCAGCTGACCCGCCCCGGGCGGCCCGGCCGAGGCCGGCGGCCGCACGGCTGAACGGCGGCCGGACCACGGCCGGACCCGACGCCGCGCCCACGGCCGCTCCGCGTTTCGCGGAGCGGCCGTAACCACCGCAGCGGAAGATCGTTTCCTCTTATGACGGACGGCTCGCCTCCCCACGGGGCGGGCCGTCCGTCGGTCGGCCCTCCCCGGATGACGCGAAAGGTGTGTGGAGAGCGCATGCCCCAGCCCCAACGGATACCGGCACCCCGGGCCGGGCGGCGGGCCGGGAAGGCCGGCGCCGTCCTCGGTGTCACCGCCCTGTGCGCGCTGCTGAGCGGTTCCGCGGCCGCCAGGTCCCCTTCCCCGCACGGCCCGATCGCCCGCACCTGCGTCTCCGCCACCACCGAGGTGTCCGTCTCGGTCGGCAAGGGCGGGGTGGAGGTGGGTGTCGGGGTCGACGTGGACGTCGACGTCACGGTGGACCTCTCCGGCGTCCTGAGCGGTCCGCACACCGGGCCCCAGCCCAAGCCGCACCCGAGGCCCTCCCAGCCGAGGCCCGGACACTCCAAGCCGGGGCACCCGCCCTGGCCACACCACCCCTGTCCGAGCCCGACGCCGAAGCCCAGCCCCACGCCCAAGCCAACCCCGACGCCGACACCCACCCCGGTGCCGACGCCGACCCCCACCCCGGTCCGGCCGCCCGAGCCGGTCCCGACACCGCGGCCCACCCCACCGCCGGCCCCGCCCAAGGCCTCGCCGACACCCGCGGCGACGCCGAGGCCGACGGCCGTCCCCTCCGCGCGGCCCAGTCCGCAGGCCGTGGTGCCGCCACCCCCGGTGCCGCCCGCGCCACCGGCCGCACCGAGTCCGGTACCCGCCCCGGTCAAGCCGGTGGCGGTCGCCAGGCCCGTACGGGTGCCGATGGCGCCGCCGGCGCCCGAGCCGCAGCGGCACCGGAGTACCTCACCGACCACCACCATGCTGCTGGTCACCGTCCCCGCCGTGCTCGCGGCCGCGGCGCTGCGCCCGCGCGGCCGTACCGCCGGTGGTGGCTCCGGCCGGTCCTGACGACCCCCGCCGGAGTGGCCGCCGGGTCCACCCGTGCCGCGTTCCTTCCCTCCACGCCTGCCCGCGCCGGGCAGGCGTGGGCCGGGACGGGCGGCACCCCGCGAGACGCGGCGGCACCTCGGTGAACGACAGCAGAACCGAGCATCCCTGGAGAGGAGTTCCCCATGTCCGAGTGGTTGGCGCTGGCCATCGCCATGTCGGCGGCCTGCGCCGTCGTCGTGGTGGTGGTCGTGCTCAGGCACCGCCGAGTGAACGAGGAGGACGACAACACCGACGAGACGCCCGACGTCATCGAGTACATGACGATGATGATCGGCGTGGTCTACGCGATCGTGCTCGGCCTCGCCATCGCCGGTGTCTGGGAGGCGCGCGGCGCGGCCCAGGACGACGTGCTGCGCGAGGCCCAGGCCCTGCACGAGGTCAGCGCGCGGTCCCAGGTGTTCCCGGTGGAGTTCCGCGACACCGTCCAGGCGGACGTCGACGCGTACGTCTCCTACGTGGTGGACGTCGAGTGGGACTACATGGAGGAGCACGGCGAGATCAGCGACCGGGGCACCGAGTTGCTGGCGAAGCTCCGCAGCGACTTCGCCAACCGGGTGCCCGCGAGCGACCTGGAGGCGCAGGCCTACCAGCCGGTCATGGACCGGATCAGCACCGCCGACGAGGCCCGCAACGCGCGCGGCCAGAGCACCGGGCCGACCATGCCCGGGGTGGTCTGGTTCGGCCTGATCATCGGGGCCGTGGTGACCGTCGGCATGGTGTTCGCGCTGCAGATCCGCCGTTCGACGCGGGAGTTGCTGCTGGCCGGCGCGTTCAGCGCGCTGATCGCCTTCCTGCTCTTCCTGATCTGGGACTTCGACGACCCGTTCGGCCGGGGCATCTCGGTGACCACGCAGCCGTTCACCGACCTGTTCCCGGCGCTCGGGGAGAAGAACTGAGCGGCCGGTCTCCCGCGTCCCCTCGGATAGTCTGACCGGATACCGGGCCCGGTAGGTCCGGAACGGGGGAGTACGAGAGGTCGTCAGCCGTGTCCTACCAGCAGCCCGCACCGGGCCTGATGTATCCGCCGCCGCGCCCCGAGCGGGCGTGGTGGTGGCTGCCCGAGCAGGAGCGCCGGCGGCGCAAGGAGCAGCGGCGCGCCTGGCTGGAGTACAAGCGGCGCACCAAGAAGAAGAAGGACGACAAGGACCCTGGCGACTGCCTGGACGCCTGCGACTGCTGCGACCTCGGGGACCCCTGCCTGATCGCGATGATCCCGGTGATGATGGCGGCCGGGGTCCGGTTCGCCCTCGGAGCGGCGCTCGGCGGCCGCCGTCGCCGCCCGGCCGGCGCGGACCCGGCGGCGCCCGCTCCGCGCGGGGTGGCGGCCGGTGTGCTGTACGGCGCGGTGCGCTACTACCGCACCGAGGTCAGCCCCGGGCGGCCCGCCTGCTGCCCGTACACGCCGTCCTGCTCGACCTACGCGGTGCAGGCGCTGCACCGCCACGGGGCCGTGCGCGGTGCCCGGTTGACGGTCGGCCGGCTGCTGCGCTGCCGTCCGGGCGTGGCGCGCCGCGGCGGGACGGACCCGGTGCCGGACCGGTACTGACATGCTGCGCGCCGGGGCCCGGCGGTGAACCCCTCGTTCACCGCCGGGCCCCGGCGTTCCGGTCAGCGGCGGATCACTTCAGGCCCTCGTGGATCGCGTTGAGCAGGCTCCCGGAGGCGTCGTCGTTCTCCGGAGCCGCCGCCCAGCCCCCTTGGCTCCTGGCGTACGTGGCGCCGGTCCAGGACTCGGTGCCGTCGTGGACCCAGGAGCTCTCCGACCGCCGGTCGACCGGCCCCGGCCGGTACCGTGGAGATCCACCGGCGGCAGGAGGACCCGATGGACAGCGGCGCGTGGGACGAGCGGTACGCGGCGAGCGAGCTGGTCTGGGGCGCCGGACCCAACCGCTGGGTGGTCCGCGAGCTGGCCGACCTCCCGCCCGGCTGGGCCCTGGACCTCGCCGCCGGCGAGGGCCGCAACAGCATCTGGCTGGCCGGCCGGGGCTGGCGGGTCACCGCGCTGGACTTCTCCCGGGTCGCCCTCGACCGCGGTGCCAGGCTGGCCGCCGCCGTGGACCCCGAGGTGGCCGCCCGGGTGCACTGGCAGCCGGGCGACGTCCGTACGTACCGGGGCCCGGAGGAGGGCTTCGACCTGGTCCTGGTCGCCTACCTCCAGCTGCCCGCCGAGGAGCGCCGGGCCGCGCTGCGCGGGGCCGCCGCCGCGCTCTCCCCCGGTGGCACCCTGCTGGTGGTCGGCCACGACACCACCAACCTCACCGAGGGCGCCGGCGGCCCCCGGGACGCCCGGGTGCTGTTCACCCCGCAGGACGTGCTCGACGACCTCGCCCCGGCGGGCCTGACCACCGTACGGGCGGAGCGGGTGCGCCGCCCGGTCGGCGCGGAGGCCGCCCACGACCGGACCGGCCCCGCCGCCGGGGTGGCCGCCGAGGCGATCGACGCACTGGTCCGGCTGACCCGCACACCCTAGGACCGCGGGCCCGTTCGGGTGGCCCCGGTTCGTGGCGTACTCGTCCACGCTCGTTCACCCGATGGGCATGACGGATTGTGATCATCGTCGAAGCGGGGTACGGGGAGGAACGGACCGGGCACGCGGACGGCGCCCGTCGTGACGCGACGTCACGGCGGGCGCCGGAACCGGCTCGCTCTACAGTGTTGTAGATTCAGGACTCGCGCAGGCGGAGAACGAGGAGGGCGCGATGAGTGTTTCGCTGGCCAAGGGGCAGAAGCTCAGCCTGGAGAAGCCCGGGGGAGGACAGCTCGGCGTGGTCCGGATGGGCCTCGGCTGGCGGGCCGCCCAGCGCAAGGGGTTCCTGGCCAAACTGCTGTCCGCACAGGAGATCGACCTGGACGCCTCGGCCGTGCTGTTCGCCAAGGGCGAGCCGGTCGACGTGGTCTTCTTCCAGCACCTCACCAGCAACGACGGCTCGGTGCGGCACAGCGGCGACAACCTGGTCGGCGGCACCGGCGGCGCCACCGACGACGAGTCGATCACCGTGGACCTGAAGCGGGTGCCGGCCGAGGTCGACCAGATCCTCTTCACCGTCAACTCCTTCACCGGCCAGACCTTCCAGGAGGTCGAGAACGCCTTCTGCCGTCTGGTCGACGAGCAGACCGGCGCGGAGCTGGCCCGCTACACGCTCACCGGCGGCGGCCCGTACACCGCCCAGATCATGGCGAAGGTGCAGCGCTCGGCCTCGGGCTGGCAGATGACCGCGATCGGCCAGCCGGCCAGCGGCCGCACCTTCCAGGACCTGATGCCGGAGCTGGTCCGGCACCTGTAGTCCCGCGCCGCCGAGGGCTCAGTGGTGGTCGGCGAGCGCCGCGTAGGAGACACCGACCGCCAGCAGTACCAGGATCAGGACCAGCCAGACCGTCTCCGGTTTGGGCATGCGAAACCTCGGTCGCCGTCGTTCCATGCCTGACGCTCCCCCCGCGTGGCCGCCGTGTGATGGCGCTCGCACCATCACACGGCGCGGCCGTGGTGCCCGTCAAGGGGCGTCGGAGGTCGCTCAGTTCGCCGAGGGCGCGGACGAGGGGGCGACGGCCGCGGGGGAGAGCGCGGGCGCGGGCGTGGCGGTGGCCGCGCCGGGGGCGCTGCTCGCGGCCGCCGGCCCGGCGGGAACGGTCGGGCAGCCGGTGGGCACCGCGGTCGGGGTCGTCGTCGGGGTCGCGGACGGGCTCGCCGTGGCAGTCGGGGTGGCGGTGGCGGTGGCGGTGGCCGACGGGCCACCGGTCGCGCCCGCCGAGGCGGAGGCCGAGGCGGTCGGGGTCACGGTCGGGCAGCCGGTCGGCGTGGGCACCGGGGTCCCGGTACCGGAGGGCGTGGCCGTGGCGGACGGGCTCGCGGTGGCCGACGGCGAGGCGCCCGCCGAGGGGGAGGCGCTCGCGGACGGCGAGGCGGACCCGCCCGGGGTGGGCCCGGCGGTCGGCGTCTGCACCGGGCTCGGGCTCGCGCTCGGGGTGGTCACCGGTGCCGGGGCCGTCGGCGAGGGCGCGGCGGTCGGCGTGGTCACGGGCGTCAGCGGCGAGGCGGGCCGGTCGGTGACGGGCAGCGGCGGACGGTCCGCCACGGTGGCCGTGGTGCCGTCGGTGAAGTGGGCCATCCAGTTCTTGACGGTCCGAAGGTACTCGCCCGAGTTGTTGTACCCCAGGATCGCCCGGTCGAGCTGCGCCGGATCGGCCAGGTTCCGGCCACCCGCGCACAGGTAGCGGCCCGCGGCCTCGGCGGCGTCGTGGATGTTGTTCGGGTCGGTCCGGCCGTCCCGGTTGGCGTCGACCCCCCAGTACGCCCAGGTGGACGGGATGAACTGCATCGGCCCCACCGCCCGGTCCCAGACCCGGTCACCGTCGTAGCGGCCGCCGTCCGTGTCCGCGATCGCGGCGAAGCCGTTGCCGTCCAGCACCGGCCCCAGGATCGGCGTGTACGTCGTCCCGCCGGCGTCCACCCGCCCGCGGTTGGCCTGGCCCGACTCGACCTCGCCGATCGCGGCGAGCAGCCGCCACGGCAGGTGGCAGCCCGGCGACCGTACGGCCAGCGCGGCCTCGGCGTTGCGGTACGCGGTGAACACGGTCTCCGGCAGCGCCGGCCCGGTGCGGAACGGGCTCCCGAGCGCCGTGGTCTGCGGGCCGGTGGCCGTGCCCACGGGCACGACCACGGGAGGCTGCGCCAGCGGGAGCGTGCCGCCGCCGTCCACGGGGGCGCCGCCCAGCGGGGCGCCCTCCAGGCTCGGCAGCGACGCGTCGGCGCCGCCCGACGCCGTGGCGCCGGCGGCCCGGTCGGCGGTGGCCGGCCCGGTGGCCGCGACCACCACGGGGTCGACGCCCGTGGTGTGGGAACCGGTGAGCGCGGCCATCGCGGTGAACGCCGCCGCAGTCCCCGCCGCCCGCCGCCGCAGAGCCGCCCGGCCCGTCCGCCGCCGCTCTTCGCCCTGCCCAGCCCGCAACCTGGCCATCACGCGGTACCTCCCCCTCGCCGCCCCACCACCTACCCGCCTGAAAGATGATTAGTATCACGACCATTCCGGTGAGCCCCCGCCCATCGATGAACAGGGGACGAACGCCGGACACCCATGCCCGCCCCGGACACCCACCCCTGCCCCAACGGCCCACCGCCCGGGGGCCTTCGGAGAATCCTCGGGCGGCTGCCGCCCCGGGCCCCGCCGATCCCGTTCAGAGTTCGGTCAGCGTGCCGTCCGAGGCGATCTCCGCGCCCGCCGCCGCGAGGCGTTCGTGGGCCGCGGCGGCGGGGACGAGCAGGGTGGGCCCGGCCGGCAGGGCGGCCGACCGGGCCGCCGGGTGGCGCGGGGCGCGCGTCGCCTGAACTGATGAGTAGTCAACTATGATGCGGTCAATGGCTTTTGGCCGCTCCGGGTGAACCGGACATGCCGGCCGGACGAACGCGCGGTGCCCGGCCCCCGGCCGGCCGTACGTGTGCGGCGGGCCGGTGTGCGGAGCCCCGAACCGGGCAGTCGTGCGCCGATCATGGCAGTGCGGGCGGCCCGGCGTGAACCCCTACACCATCGGCTCCCCGGATGGGCGATGTTCCGGTGAATATGGGCATGCCATGCCGAGCGCCCCGGCATCCTGGGCGCGTGATTTCGGGGATGGAGGCCGTAGAAGTGAGCTCGAACCTGCCGGAGGCCGTCGTGGAGGGCCCGGGACCGCTGCCCGCGCCGGCCCGGGTGGTCAACGATCTGGCCCGGGACCTGAGCCGGGCCGCGGCAGCCGTCCGGGCGGCCTCGCGCGACGTGCGATCCGGTGGCGATCTGGCCGTGGCCGCCTACACGGCCGTGGTCTGCACCGGGCGGACGGCGGCCCGGGCCCTGGAGGAGGCGGCCACCTGGTGCCGGCAGGCCCCGGAGGCGGAGGTGCACTCGGTGGCCTGGGCCAGGGTGCCGGGCCACCGCGAGGACGTCTTCGAGTACCGGGTCACCCTCGCGGTGAGCTTCGCCGACCACGAGACGGGCGAGTACACCGGCGACACCCACCACGGCACCCGCTGATCCTCCGGGGCCGCCCGGCGCGGCGAGGGCGGCCCCGGAGGATCAGCGGGTCCGGTGAGGCGCGCAGGATCGGCGGGTCGGGTGAGGCGCGCGGGCTCAGTGGGTCCGGTAGGAGATCACGAACTCGGGGTACGGGTGGTGTCCCGGCCGGGCGGCCACCTCGGTGAGCGCCTTGCGGATGTCGCGCAGGTGGGAGACCGCCAGCTGGAGCGGCGGTTCGTCGGGCTGGTACGTGTAGCGGATCGGGTAGTCGACGCCGGGCCGGGTGCTCATCTCGATGTGGCAGCCCAGCACATGGCTGACCGGCCGGGTCGCGGCGAAGGCGATCAGCCGGTCGATCGTCGCCTTGTAGGCGTGCCAGTCGGCGATGTACAGCCGGCCCGGGTAGACGGTGTCGCCGGTGAGCAGGAAGCCGGTGTACGGGTCGTAGTAGGTGACCGCGGCCTCGTGGTGGCCGGGGCTGGCGAGACACTCCAGGACCCGCCCGCCGAGGTCCAGCCGGGCCGGGTGGTCGGGATCCGCCCCGAGGCCGAGGAACCCGGTGATGCTCGCCAGGTCGGCGTCCACCACCTCGGTGTCCGGGCGGTCGGCGAACTGCTCGTCGCCGGCGACGTGGTCACCGTGCCCGTGGGTGTGCAGCACGAGCAGCGGGTACGGGCGCCCGCCCCGCGGGTGGCGGCCCCGCCACTCGTCGATCAGCCCGTCGACCACCCGGCGCAGCGGGAAGTACTCGGCCTCGGCGGTCGCGCCCGTGTCGATCAGCACCGCGCGTTCGTCCCCGAAGAGCAGGAACAGGAACGGCGCCTCGTAGTTGACCGCCTTGTTCTGCCGCAGGATGACGGTGTGCTCGTCGTACCGGTGGACCTGGATCTCCGGGTCGGTGTTGTGCTTCGCCGACTCCGAACCGTGGATCCAGCGCACGTCGAGCGAGCGCCCGGAGACCGGGGCGGTGAAGTCGACGGTCTGCGTACCTGCGGCGGCCATGGGTGTTCCCCTTGCGGATCGTTCGGGCCCGGTGCGAGGGCCGGGGCACGATCGACGCTACCAGTCGACGTCACGTCAGGCCGTCGTGCTCACCACCCGGATGACCTGGTTCGCCCTGTGCACGACAGGCCCTAGGATCGAAGGCATGGAACATGGGGGTAAGGACGCGAGGACGTCCGAGGAACGGGAGCCGTCAGACGCGAGCGGGCGGGTCGATCTGTCGAAGCCGTCCGAGGGGCGGGGCGAGGCCGAGGAGACGGCGGCGCCGGCACAGGCCCCGGCAGCGGGCGCGGTCGACGGTACCGGAGCGGTCGAGGACGCGGCGCCGGCCGAGCGGGAGCTGTCCAAGGGGGCAGCGGCCGTGGCGACGGTGGTGGCCGCGGTGTTGGCGGCGGGTGTGCTGCTGGCGCTCTTCCACCTGATGGGCTTCTCGGTCCCGCTGGTGGGCTGGCTGTTGGCGAAGGGAGCGATCAAGGTGGCGGCGTTCGGGGTGTTCGGCTGCGTCGGGCTGGTCGCCTGGCTGCGGCAGCGGCGCTCCGGGCCGTCCGAGGGTGCGTGACCTGAACCGAGGGCATGCGACTTGAACTGAGGGCGTGTGTCCTGATCGAGGACGCGTGACCCGACCTGAGGAAACGATTCGCCCCCTCCGGCGCGCCATCGGAGGGGGCGAGATCAGTTCGGGGCGGGATCGGATCCCGCCGGGCCGGCCCGGGTCAGCCGGTGGTGACGGGCACCGGTCGGCTGGCCGCCGCGGCGTCCCCCTCGGCCGCTGCGGGGACGAGCAGCCGCTGGGCCATGGCGCCGAAGGCCAGCCCGAAGGCCGCCCAGAGCACGGCCTGGATGCCGAGCGAGGCGAGGCGGAACTCCCACAGCAGCGCGGCCGGGAAGGTCTCCGCGACCGCGTCGCCGTTGTCCGGCAGCAGGATGGCGGCCAGCGCCATCACGGCGACGTAGCCGCCGCCCGCCGCGACCGTGGCGTTCCAGTTGCCCAGGCGCGGCGCGAGCTGCCGTCCGAGGATGACCGCGGCGACGCCGAGCAGCACGCTCAGCGCGATCATCAGGAAGAACAGCGTGGTGCGCTTGCCGATGGTGTCCGGGTTCCCGACCGCCGGGGGAGTGGCCGGGTACTTCAGGAACGGCACCAGGTAGACCGTGGTGAAGGCGGCCGCGGCCACCATCGCCGAGGTCGCCCGCGGGCTGAACCGGCCGACCCGGCCGAGGGCGAAGCAGAACACCAGCGAGGCGATCCCGCCCAGTGCCACTCCGTAGACCAGGACGCCGGTGGCGAGGCCCGCGGTGGACTGGAGGGTCCGGCTGACCAGCTCCTCTTCCTCCTCGGCGGCCGGGGCGGCCGCGGCGGCGTCGGCCGCGTCACCGTGGTGGTGGGCGGGCGCCGACTGGGTCTCCTCCAGCGCGATGCTGGCGTCGACCGAGTTCTCGCCGACCAGGTAGGCCACCGCGAAGGCGAGCAGCCCGGCGACCAGGCCCGCGATCATGCCGCGGACGAGGAGTCTTCTGACGGTGGAGGCGTGCATCTGTGCGCGTCCCCCGATCAGTGGCAGGGGAAGCCGAGCAGGTGCCGGCCGTCGTGCACCCACTCGTGCACGGCCGCACCCGAGAACACCGAGGTGGCGCCCTGCTCGGCGCCGACGAAGTAGAGCAGGACCAGCATCAGCGTGCCGATGAAGGCGGCCCAGGGCAGGATCGCGCGGATCGGCAGCGAGGCCGGTGCGGACCCGGAGACGGGCAGGCTGGGGGTGACGATGGACTGTGCCATGGCAGGGACCTCCTTGGGGAACCACGCGTCCCGTACGGTGGAGCTCAACGACGGCCATCGGGTCTGACTTGCCGTCGCCCGCCGCTGCGTGAGGCGGCCGGTGACGGCATACAGTGGCGCGACCGTGCCGGATTCCCACCGGACTTCCGTCTCGCCGTCGTCTTCTTATGTCGGAGAGACCGTACCGCTTACCCCCGGGTCGGCCAAGGGCTCGCACCGGCGCATCCAACCGGCGCGCGCGCGATGTGACGCGCCCTCCGCCACGGCAACCGCCCTGGTCCGAGGGTGTGTACGGATGACAGGTGTACGAAGGAGGGCCATATGACGGTACGGGTGATCTTCATCTCTCCCGCGACGGGCGACGCGCTGCGGCAGGCCCGGTTCGACGAGGACGGGCCGCTGGACGAGGCCGGGCTGCGCGCCGCCCGGGCCGCCGCGTCCGCGCTGCCGGCCGCCCGCCGGATCGTCACCTCCCCCGCCGGCCGCTGCCGGGAGACCGCCGTCGCGCTCGGCCTGGCCTCCGCCGAGCCCGTGGCGGAGCTGCGGGGCTGCGGGATGGGCCGCTGGCAGGGGCGCACCCTCGACGAGGTGGCCGCCGAGGAGCCGTCCGCCGTCATGGAGTGGCTGAGCGACCCCTCCGCCGCCCCGCACGGCGGCGAGTCCGTACGTGAGCTGTGCGAGCGGGTCGGCGCCTGGCTGGACGGGCTCGCCGCCGGCCGGCCGGCCGGGACCGCCGACGCGTCGGGCGGGGCCGCCGGCGGGCGGGTGCTGGCGGTGGCCGGCCCGGACGTGATCCGGGCCGCCGGGGTGCACGCGCTCGGCGCCCCCGCACAGGCGTACTGGCGGCTGGACGTGCCGCCGCTGTCCGCCACCGGGCTCAGCGGGCGCTCCGGCCGGTGGAACCTGCGGGTCTCGGCCCGGCTCGACGGATCGGCGCGCTGACGGATCGGCGTGCCGACGCTGACGGGTCGGCCCGCTGACACCGACGGGTCGGCGTACTGCCTGCGTACGGTCGGCCTGCCGGTGCAACCCGGCGGCGCGGGCGCTCGTCCTTCATGATGAGAGACGGACGCACTGCCCGAGGAGGCAGACCATGCGACGCTGGACCATCATCCCGGCCGCCTTCGCCCTCGCCCTCACCGTCGCGGTTCCCACCGCGGTCGCCTCGGCGGGCCCGGCCCCCACCAAGACCCTCACGGCGGTCGCCCAGACCGACCTGGCGAGCGGGACATCCCAGGCGGTCTGCCCGACCGGCTGGGGAAGCCTGCCCGAGGACCTCGCCGCCTTCAACGCGCAGCCGCTGCGCAACATCAGGACAGGCCAGCACCCCTGCTACGACCGCCTGGTCCTCGACGTGCCGGGCAGCTCGGCCGCCCACCCGGCCGGCTACCACGTCCGCTACGTCGACGTGCTCCACCAGGACGGTTCCGGCATGCCGCTGCCGGTCGCGGGCGGCGCGATCCTGGAGATCGTCGTCATCGCGCCCTCGTACGATCCGAACACCGGCGGCCCGACCTATCCGGGCCGAGCAGGCCAGCCGCTGCCCGGCGTGGACCTCACGGGCTACCAGACCTTCCGGGACGCCCGCTTCGCGTCCAGTTTCGAGGGCCAGACCCAGGTCGGCCTCGGGGTCCGGGCGCGGCTGCCGTTCCGGGTGTTCCAGCTCGACGACCGGCTCGTCGTCGACGTGGCCCACTCCTGGACCAGCAGCCCCGTCCCGGCCTCGTGGAGGTGAGCCCCTGACGGAGCGGCCCGACCTGTCCGGGCCGGACGGGTCGGGCCGGGCGGGTCAGTAGCCCGCGGTGAAGCGTGTGCGGTGGTGGGCGGGCCGCTCGGCCTCGTCGAGCAGGGCCACCGCCAGGTCCTCCATCGATATCGCCGACCGGCCGTCGGCGTCGACGAGCAGTTCGTCGCGGCCGAGCCGGAAGCGTCCGGTGCGCTCGCCGGGCTCCAGCAGCGCGGACGGGCTGAGGTAGGCCCAGTCCACGCCGGCCGAGGCCCGGGCGAGCGCGAACTGCTCGTCGCAGGCGTCGGCGATCGGCCGCCAGTCGGCGGGGAACTCCGGGTCGTCGACCACGGTGGCTCCGTCGTCCCGGCCGGGTAGTCGCAGGCTCCCGGCGCCGCCGACGAGCAGCAACCGCACACCGGTGCCGGCGAGCCCGGTGAGCAGGCCCTCGGTGGCGACGGCGAGTTCGTGCTCGCTGCCGGGCGCCGGACGGGTGGCCGTGATCACCACGTCCCGGCCGGCGGCGAGCCTGGCCACGTCCTCGACCGTACGGGCGTCGCCGACGGCGACGGCGGCGTCCTCCGGCAGGCCGTGCGGGCGGGACGGGTCGCGGACCACGGCGGTGACCTCGTGGCCGCGGGAGAGGGCCTCGGCGACGACGCGACGGCCGACGTTCCCGGTGGCGCCGAAGACGGTGATGCGCATGGGGGTGCTCCTTCTGCTGGGTGTGTACGGGGGGAAGGGGTGCGGGGGGTTACGGGGCCGGGGTGCGGGGGGTTACGGGGCCGGGGTGCGTGCGGCCCCGGTCGGGGCGTCGGCGTCGGCCGTGGTGGTGGCCGGGGCGGACTGCCGGGCCACGACCTTGGTGGCCGGGTCGGGGCGCCTGGTCTGGGCGATCACCAGCGAGGCGAGGACGATCACCGCGCCGAGCGCCTGGACGGGCGTGAGGTCCTGGCCGAGGACGAGCCAGCCGAGGGCGGTCGCGACCACCGGGCTGAGCAGCCCCAGGAAGGCGACCGAGGTGGGCGGCAGGGCGCGGATGCCCCGGAACCAGAGCGCGTAGGCGAGCGCGGCGCCGATCAGCGTCAGGTAGCCGTAGCCGAGCAGGTTGGCGCCGGTGAGCTGTCCGGGCGGCGGACCCTCGACGAACAGGGCCACCGGGAGGAGCAGCAGTCCGCCCGCCGTGAGCTGCCAGCCGGTGGTCGCGAGCAATGGCGCGGGTGAGGTCCAGCGCTTGCTGAGGACGACGCCGGTCGCCATCACCACCGCGCCCCCGAGGGCGGCGCCCACGCCGATGACGTCCAGTTGGGCGCCCGCCCGCAGCACCAGCAGGCTGACCCCGGCCACCCCGGCCACGCCGGCGAACAGGGTGCGCGGGGTGAGGCGGTCGCCGAGCAGTCCGGCCGAGAGCCCGGCGGCGATCAGCGGCTGGACGGCGCCGACGGTGGCGGCGACCCCGCCCGGCAGGCGGTAGGCGGCGATGAACAGCAGCGCGAAGAAGACGCCGATGTTGAGCGCGCCGAGCACCGCGGCCTTCCACCACCAGCTGCCCCTGGGCAGCCGACGGGTGAGGGCGACGAGGAGGAGCCCGGCGGGCAGGGCCCGGACGACGCCCGCGAGCAGCGGGCGGCCGGGCGGCAGCAGTTCCGTGGTGACGAGGTAGGTCGACCCCCAGATGGCGGGGGCGAGAGCGGTCACCAGCACGATTCCGATCCGATTCCTTAGCACTAAGCCAATGTATCTCACTGCTAAGCTATTTGCACGCGGAGGGATGCTGTGAGCTATCTCACCGCTAAGGAATCGACTAGGCTGACGTGGTGGCTGATCACGTGGACCGTGTCGTGGAGCAGTGGGGCGCCGAACGCCCCGACCTGGACGTCTCCCCCATGGAGGTGATCGGGCGGTTGAAGCGCTTCACCCGCCTGGTCGACGCCGAACTCAAGCGGAACTTCACCGCGCACGGCCTGGACGCGGCCTCCTTCGACGTCCTCGCCACCCTCCGCCGCAGCGGCCCGCCCTACCGGCTCACCCCGACCGGCCTGATGCAGTCCGCCATGGTCACCTCCGGTGCCATCACCCAGCGCCTCGACCGGCTGGCCGCCCGGGGCCTGGTCACCCGGAGCCCCAGCGCCGTCGACGGCCGCAGCCAGGAGGTCGCCCTCACCGAGGACGGCCACGCCCTGGTCGACCAGTGCCTCCCCGACCACCTCGCCGCCGAGCGCCGGCTGCTGGCCGGCCTCGACGCGGCGCAGCAGGACGCCCTGGTGGGCGCCCTGCGCGTGCTGCTCGAATCGCTGGAGGAGGGGCCGGCCTGACCCTTCGCGCGGGGCTTCGTCGCGCGGGGCTTCGTTGCACAGGCTTTGTCACGCGGGGCCGCCGACCGTCGCGCCTGCCGGGCGTTCCCCGGGCTACGGGGTGACCGCGGGCTCCCCGGTTCCGGGGCTACCGGTTGACCGCGAGGGCCTTGAAGAAGGTGTAGTGGAAGGTCCCCTCCTCGCCCGCCGTGCGGTGGAGGTCGGCGAGGCCCCGGTCGAAGGCGTCCGGGGTGGTGATCCCGGCGGCCAGGGCGGCCGGGCGGACGGACTCCACCATCGGGATGAAGGTCTGACGGGTGAACCCCTCGACCAGGTGGGGCCGGCCCGGGTCGGCGTGGACCGTCCGGGGGCCGACGGTGACCTCGTCGAAGCCGGCCGAGACCAGGAGCGGGTGGAGCCGGCGGCCGATCAGCGCGTCGCCGCCGCCCGCGGCCTGCAGCCGGACCAGGGCGCCGACCGCCGCCCGGGCGTCCGCGCTGTCCGGGTGGAAGAACGCCGAACCGTGGTCACCCTCGATCACGGTGATCGTGCCGCCCGGCCGGAGCAGCCGGCGGAGCGAGGCGAGGGAGGCCCGGGGGTCGCCGAGGTGCTCCAGCACGAAGCAGACGAAGAGGTGGTCGAAGGAGCCGTCCGGGAACGGCAGTCGGTGCAGGTCGCCGTGGTGCCACCGGACGTCCGCGCCCGGCGCGTGGGCCGTCACGCGGGCGCGGGCCTGCTCCAGGGACGCGGCGGAGAGGTCCGTGGCGGTCAGCCGGATCCCCGGGCTCGCGTCCAGCAGCCGTACCGTCTGCGCGCCGACCCCGCAGCCGACCTCCAGCACCCGGCTGCCCGCCGGGTAGGCCGTACCGTCGTGCAGCAGTGCGGCGAGGGCGTTCGCCTGGTCGTCGAGCCGGCGGGCCTCGTCGTTCGAGTAGCCGTGGACGTAGGTGTTCTCGGTGTTCACGTTCTCGGTGTTCACGTTCTCGGTGTTCACGTTCTCGGTGATCATGTTCTCGGTGTCCATGGCCCCACCTTCGCGTCCACAATGGACCGGTGAACAGGTCCAAAGGGAGCGCTGACGACCGGTCCGTAATGTCCCGTCCGGCCGCGGAGCCGGTCATGGCGCCGGCCGGGGCGCCCGGTGGTGCCGCCGGTGCGGACTTCCTTCAGCTCGACGCCGGCGAGGCCCGCCCCGGCGGGCTGTCCGACTGGCTGGCCGGGCGGCTGCGGCAGGCGATCGCGGACGGCAGCCTGCCGGTGGGCAGCCGGCTCCCCGCCACCCGGGTGCTCGCGCAGGAGCTGCGGGTCTCCCGAGGGGTCGTCACCGAGGCGTACCAGCGCCTCGCCGAGGCCGGGCAGGTGGCCGGACGGGGGAGGGCCGGCACCGTCGTGCTCGCCGCACCCCGGCCCGCGGAGCACCTGTTCGGAACGGTGGAGCGCCCGTACGGGCCGGCGGCGCGCGGCGGCCCGTACGCCGCGGGTCCGGCCCCCGTCGCCCCGGGTGACGGCGGGCTGTTCGCCCGCCCGCCGCTCCCCGAGACCTTCGAGGCGCTGCGGGCCACTCCCGCCCGGATCGACCTCTCGCCCGGCCTGCCCGACCTCGCCGCCTTCCCCCGCGCGGCCTGGCTGCGGGCCGAACGCGCCGTCCTGGACGGCCTGTCGGCCCACGACCTCGGGTACGGCGACCCGCGCGGTGCCCCCGAACTGCGCACCGCCGTCGCCGACTGGCTGGCCCGCAACCGGGGCGTCCGGGCCGACCCCGAGGAGGTCCTGATCGTGGCCGGCACCGCCCAGTCGCTCGCCCTGCTCGGGCGGGTGCTCGGCCAGGTCGGCATCGACGAGGTGGCCGTGGAGGACCCGGGCTCCCTCGGGGCCCGCCAGCACCTCGACCACTGGCTCGCCGCCACCCCGCCGGTCCCCGTCGACGAGGAGGGCCTGCGGGTGGACGCGCTGCACGCGACCGGGGCCCCCGCCGTCCTGCTCACCCCCGCGCACCAGTACCCGACCGGCGTGGTGCTCGGCGGCTCCCGGCGACGCGAGCTGATCCGCTGGGCCCGCGACGGCGGCCTGGTCATCGAGGACGACTACGACGCCGAACACCGGTACGACCGGCCGCCCGTGGCCGCCCTGCGCTCCGTCCTGCCCGAGCAGGTCTGCTACGCCGGCAGCGTCTCCAAACTGCTCGCCCCCGCCCTGCGCACCGGCTGGCTGCTCGCCCCGCGGCGCCACCACGAGGCGCTGGTCGCCGCCAAGCGGTTCGCCGACCTCGGCAACGCAGCCCTGCCGCAGCTGGTGCTCGCCCGGCTGATGGAATCCGGGGCGCTGGAACGGCAGTTGCGCCTGCTGCGCCGCCGGCACCGCCGCCGCCGGGACGCCATGATCCGGGCCATCGCCACCCACCTGCCCGGCGCCACCGTGCACGGCGCCGCCGCCGGGCTGCACCTGATGCTCACCCTCCCGGCCGGCAGCGGCTGCTCGGACACCGAACTCGCGGCCGCCGCCCTCGGCCACGGCGTCAAGGTCCAGCCGCTCTCCTGGCACTGCCGGCTGCCGTACCCGCCGGGGCTGGTCCTCGGCTACGCGGCGGTCGCGCCGGGCGACGTGGAGGAGGGGATCGCCGTCCTCGGACGGCTGCTGCGCGGGTCGGCCTGACGTCCGGTCACCCCGGCTGACCTGCGGGGTCGGCGGTACGGGGCCGGCCCGGGTGCGGTGTTGGGCCGAACGGCGCAGCGGCGAGGTCGGCCTGCGCCGAAGCGTCCCCGCAGGCCGATAAGGTGTGCCGATCCTGCCCCCGCGCAGACTCCCGCCCCGAACTCCCGGAGACATCCGTGCCGCGTCCGCGTGCGCCGAGGACCCCCGTACGATCCGCGCTCGCCCCGAGGGACGCGCGCGCCGCGTTGGCGGCTGTGCGTGCCGCATCGAGAGGTGTGCGGACGGTGCTGCTCCGGCGGGCCGCCGTGCCGTCGCCGCGACGGGCCGTCAGGTTCGCCGTGATCGTCCTGCTGCTGGGCGCCGTCAACCCGGTGCCCGCCGGGTCGGTGTCGTCCTCGGGGCGGGCGGGGAAGGAAACGCCCGTGACCGAGTACCGCCTCCCCGCCACGGACCGCGAGCTCGTCGGCCGCCGGATCGTCTACTCCTACCCCGGGCCGACGCCGCCGGCCGCGCTGCTGCGCGCCATCCGGGAGGGCCGGGTCGCCGGAGTGATCCTCTTCGGCGAGAACATCACCGGCCCCGTCCAGCTGCGCACCGCGGTCGCGCAGCTGCGCCAGGCCCAGCGGGAGAGCGGGACCGGCCTGCCACTGCTGCTGATGACCGACCAGGAGGGCGGCAAGGTCCGACGGTTGCCCGGTGAACCGGAGATCTCCGCGCGCCGCACCGGCCAGGCCGCGAACCCCATCGGAACCGCCCTCCACGCCGGTGAGGCCGCCGGGCGCAACCTCGCCGGCGCGGGCCTCAACGTCAACCTGGCGCCCGTCCTGGACGTCTACGACCGGCCCGGCAACTTCATCGACCGCGCCGAGCGCTCCTACGGCTCGGACCCCGGCCAGGTCGCCCGGCTCGGCAGCCTGTTCATCGCCGGTGAGCAGGAGCAGCGGGTCGCCTCCACCGCCAAGCACTTCCCCGGCCTCGGCAGCGCCGCGCGCGAGGAGAACACCGACGAGCGGCCGGTCACCCTCCCGGTGCCCCTGGAGGAGCTGCGGGAGCGCGGCGAGGCGCCGTACCGTTCCGCCATCGCGGCCGGGGTCGAGCTGGTGATGGCCTCCTGGGCGGTCTACCCCGCGCTGGACCCGGACCGACCGGCCGGCCTCTCGCCCGTCGTCATCCGACAGGAGCTGCGCGAGGGCCTCGGGTTCCGCGGCGTCACCGTCACGGACGCCCTGGAGGCCGGCGCCCTCGCCCGGTACGGCGGCACCGGCGCGCGGGCCCTGGCCGCCACCGAGGCCGGCATGGACCTGCTGCTCTGCTCCGCCCGTGACGTCCACCAGGGCGAGGAGGCCGCGGCCGCCCTCGTCACCGCCCTGGCGGAGGGCCGGCTCGACCGCTCCGAGTTCATCCGTGCCGTCGGCCGGGTCGACGCGCTCCGGGCGCAGCTGGCGCGGTGACGTGCCGGTGTGCGGGGACCGGCCGGTGTGTGGGGACCGGCCGGTGACCGGTGGGCGCCGGTCACCGGGTGCGGCTCAGCCGGTCAGCATCGTACGGAGGTCGACGATCCGGTAGCCGCGGGCGCGGACGGCGTCGATGATCAGCGGCAGCGCCTGCGCGTCGAGCGCGGGGCCGTTCCCGTCCGGCACGCCGATGTGCAGCTGAAGGATCTCGCCCGGGACGAGGGCGGCGAGCGCCCGGTCCACCGCCCGCTGCACGGTCATGCCGCCGGACTGGCCCAGGTAGCCGTTGGTGTCGGTGGTGAACTCGACGTCCGCGAAGCCGAGTTCGTTGACGCGGTCGATCGCCTCCGGGGTGGTTTCGCCGTACGGGAACCGGAAGAACGGCAGCGGATCCGTTCCCGCGGTCGTACGGATCGCGGTGTCCGCGCGCAGCACCTCCTCCTCCAGCTCGCCGGGGCCGAGGTCGGCGAGCTCCGGGTGGCTGTGCGAGTGGTTGCCGACGCCGTGCTCGGCGGCCATCGCGCGGACCGCCCCGGGGTGCGCCTCGGCGAACCGGCCGGTGGGGAAGAAGGTGGCCGGGGCCTGCCGCCTCCGTAGCTCCGCGAGGACCTCCGTCAGGCCGGTCTCGTCCCAGGCCGCGTTGAAGGTCAGCGCCATCACCCGGTCATCGGTGGGGATCCGGCGGACCTCGGTGCCGAGCAGGTGGTCGGGGAGGAGGGCGGTCGGGGCGGGGACGGGGCGGGTGGGCGCGTACCGGGCGGGGGCGTACCAGGCGGGGGTGGCCCGGGGGAGGGCTTGCGCGGCGGGGGTGGTTCCGGTCGGGGCGGCCGGTGTGGGGGTCGCGAGGGCGGCGCAGGCGAGGGCGAGGGTGAGGACGAGGGCAGGGGCGAGGGCGGGGAGGCGCTTCATGTCCTGGTCAACGCGGGTGGCCGGGTCCAGGGCACGGATCGCGCCAATCGAAGGTTGATTTCCGGTCCAGGGGCAGGTTTCCGGTGATCGGTTCACCTGCGGCATTCGAACGCATGGCAGGCTGAGGGCGTGTCAGATGTGAAATTTCACATGGCACCAATGTTTCCCCATTGCTGAGGAGGATTACCGATGAACCGTCTCACTCTGCTCGCGGCCGGTGTCGTGGGCGCCGCCACCCTGATCGCCGCCCCGACCTCCGCCTCCGCCCAGACCACCGCCACGACCACGGTGTGCGGCGCCTCCGGGCTGCAGGCGGGCCTGATGACCAAGGTCTGTGCCGACATCACCGGTGACAGCGTCCAGCTGTACGGCCAGATCAGCCTGGCGGGCCCGCCGTCCCCGGGCAGCACCCTGGAGCCCCGGGAGCTCTACACCACCCTCTCCGGTTCGGTCGTCGGCGGCTCCTCGCTGGGTACCGTCAACCAGGGCGTGATCTTCAAGGCCAGCACCGTCAAGGTCACCGGTGTCGGCGGCACCGTCGCCTGTGGCTCCACCGTCCACGGCAGCTTCAGCGTGGCCTCGTACCCCTGGAACCCGGCGCCGGTGACCATCGACGTCCCGGTGGTCTGCTGACCTTCGGTCGGTGCGGTCTTCGGGCCCCGGGGCTGCCTGCTCCGGGGCCCGATGCCGTTCGGGGGTGCGTGGGCGGCTGCCAGGGTGCCTGGGTGGCTGGGTGCTCGGGTGTGGGCGTGTGGGTGCGCCGGTGGATCTTGTGATGACTTGAAGAATTCTTCATATTCATGGAGGATGCTCCCCGCCGACCCCCGGCCGGTGACGGGAACGCGGGAACCGGCGGCGGGTGAGCCGGTGGCCGAGGACCCCGGCGACGGATCGGCGAATGACCGGATCGGTGAGGGATCGAGGAGAGGGCGGGCGATGGCGGTTCCGCTGTACCAGGCCAAGGCGGAGTTCTTCCGTACGCTCGGCCACCCCGCCCGGATCCGGGTGCTGGAGCTCCTCCAGGACGGCCCCCGCCCGGTCCGCGAGCTGCTCGCGGAGATCGAGATCGAACCGTCCAGCCTCTCCCAGCAACTCGCCGTGCTGCGTCGCACCCAGCTGGTCACCGCCACCCGCGAGGGCAACACCGTGGTGTACGCGCTCAGCACGCCGGACGTCGCCGAAATGCTGCGCGCCGCCCGCCGGATCCTCACCGAACTGATCACCGACCAGGAGGGCCTGCTCAGCGAACTGAGCCGGCCCTCCGGCAGGGCGGCGAGGCCGTGACCGTCCCACCCGCGAACGCGACCCGAGGAGCATCCACCATGAGCGAGGCCCGGAACGGCGTGCGGGGCGATGGGCCGGGCGAGGTGCCGAACGGAGTGCCGAGCGGCGCGCGGGGCGGTGCGCCGAGCGCGGAGAAGAGCGATGAGAAGGCCCGGCGCAAGGCCATGCTGATCCGCGCCGGCATCTACATCTTCGCGACGCACCTCTTCGCCGGGTTCGTGCTCCTGCTCTTCAGCCTCGGCGGCCGCGGGAGCCACTGACCCGGCCCGCACTCCTTCGCGGCCGCGCTACGTGATGCTCCCTTCCTTGACGTGGTAGCGGGGCGTGGTGCTGCACCACGCCTGGACGCCGTCCACGAGTTCACGTGTGCCGTCGAGGTACCAGGACCCGGCCGGATGATCGCGCAGCAGCTCGCGGCGCAGGTCCTCGCTCTCCTCCCGCAGGCGCCCGACCCGTGCGCGCACCGCCGCGACGGCCCGCCTGCGGCTGCAACCCCGCGCGCGCTGCAGGGCCACCACCGTGTTGAAGGGGGTGGTGGGCTGCCGTTCCTCCCGATCGAGTGAGTACAGATCGTTGAGCAGTGTCGCCGCGTCGGCCGTGTGCGCGCGCAGCAGGCGCAGGGCGGGCTCGGCGAGCAGCCGCGCCGGCGCCTCGGAGCCGTACACCCGCTCCAGTATGTTCATGAACGGGTAGAGGCAGCTGGCGTGCCGGCGCAGGCGGATCGTTTCCGTCAGGCCCGGCACGGTGCCGCGTGCCCGGTGGGCGGCCTCCGCGGCGAAGGTGTCCAGACAGGCCCGCCACTCCAGGGCGGCGCGGCGCCGCCAGGCCGGGGGCATCGGTGCGCACTGGCGCGGCCAGAGGTCCTGCCAGGCGCCGAGCAGGCCGTCGGGCGTCGTTGGGGTGCCGCTCCGCCTGTTGTGCGCCTCGGCGCCGGTCCTGCCGTCCGCCTCGTCGTCGGCCTTGCCGCCGGCCGGGTGGAGGGTGGCGAGCAGGGGGTCGACGGTGGCGCGGGCCTCGGTGAGGCAGCGGCCGGTCGGCCCGTCGAAGCGGTCGTCGAGGACGGTGAACCAGCCCAGGACGTCCATCAGGAGGTCGAGTTCGGCGCCGGTCGCCCTCGGGTACGAGTGGCCGATCAACTCCTGCAGCGCGTCGGACCGGTAGTGGGGGAGGGCGGCGGGCGTGAGCAGCCCGTGGGCCAGCGCCCAGGTGATGTGGCGTTCGGTGGAGGTGTTCAGCTCACCGGGGGCGCGGCCCGGTCGGGGTGCGGCCCGGGTGGGCGGGACGGCTCGTGCGGCGGGTGCGGTCGGTGTGATCGGTGCGGCCGGTTCGGGGGGTGTGCGTGGGGCGAGCCGGATGCGCAGGCCTTGGGCCTGGACAGTGGTCCAGACCACCTCGCGTGCCGCCGCTCCCGGTACGGGCAGGGGCCGCCAGCGCCGCAGGATCGCGGCGACGGCCACGATCAGCTCCGCCCGGGCGAACGCCTCGCCGATGCACTTGTGCTTGCCCGCGCCGAACGAGAGGAACGCGTGCCGCCCCGGGCCGGCACCCGCGGGATTGGGTGGGGTGGGGGAGAGGGGGGCGGTGTCGCCGGTGTTCGGCGCGTCGGTTCTGGTGGCGGTCGGCGCGTCGGTCAGCCAGCGTTCCGGGTCGAAGTGCAACGGCCGGGGGTGGAGCGCGGGGTCGCGGTGCAGGGCGGTGAGGCTGTAGAGGATCTCGGTGCCGGCCGGGATCCGGTACGGGCCCAGCCGTACCTCCCGGACCGCCGTCCGCATCAGGAAGGCGTTCGGCGCGTGCAGCCGTAGCACCTCCTGCGCGACGGCATGCGTGTACGTCAGCCGGGCGAGCGCCTCGGGCGTCGGCGCGGTGCCGGGTGGGAGGTGCTCGTCCAGCTCGGCCAGGATCCGGGCCTCCACCCGTGGATGGCGCAGCAGTTCGTCGAGCAGCCAGGTGAGGGTGGTGGACACCGTCTCGGTGCCGGCGCCGAACATGGTGATCGCCTCGGACCGTACGTCCGCCTCGGTGAGCGGCCTGCCGGTGGCCGGGTCGACGGCGGCGCGCAGCAGGTTGGGGAGGATGCCCCGGGGCGCGGCGTCACCGGCGTCACCGGCGACGTTACTGCCCTGCCGGGGGTGGCCGGGGAGTTCGGGTTGTCCGGGGTTGGCGGGGTGGCCGGGGTGGCCGGGACCGGTGCCGACGGCCTGGTCGACCACCCGGTTCAGTGTTCCGACGGCCGCGTCGAAGCGCCGGTTCACCGGTAGCGGCAGGCGGCCGAACGCCGGGTGCGGGTACAGCGACTGGACGATCTGCCCCTTCACCAGGTCCGGCAGCGCCCGGTGGAAGGCGAGCGTGTCCCGCTCTCCCAGCCGGGCGTCGAACAGCGCGCGGGTCACGATCTCCAGCGCGAGGTGGTTCATCTCCTCGGCGACGTCGAGCACCTGGCCGGGACGCCAGCGCCCGATCCGTTCCTCGGTGACCCGGTGCATGACGGTGAGGTACTCGGTCATCCGGTCGGGCGCGAAGGCCGGCTGGACCGTCCGCCGTCGGTCCCGGTGCGCCCGGCCCTCGGACATCAGCAGGCCGTCGCCGAACGCGGTCCTCAGCGTGTCCTGCACCGCGCCGCGCGGGCAGTTGCGGGCGAGCCCGACCAGCAGCGTGTGCACCAGGCCGGCGTCCGTGACCACGCACACCGTGCGCGGTCCGAGCCGGATCCGGACCACCCGGCCGTACCGGGCGAGCGAACCGAGGAACCCGAGCGGATCCCGCAGCAGCGCGGGGACGTGCCCCAACCCGGGTGCGCCGCCGGGCGCGAGGGGCGGGACGTCGGGCGCGGTCCGCGTACGGGTGGCCGTGGTGCGCGCGGTGCCGGTCGTGCCCGTGTCGCCCGTGTCGCCGCCGGGGGCGCTGTCGCCGCCGGGGGTGGTGCTGTCACCTGGGGTGCTGCCGTCGCCGACGGTGCCCGCGTCGCCGTCGGTGTGCTGCGGGTCGGGGTGGGCGTCGGTGCCTGACCGCAGGCGTGTTCGCGTTCGGCGCCGTGAGCGTGAGTGCGTGGGGGTGGCGGCGCTGGTGTCCGGGGAGGCGGAGGTTGGTGTGGTCGATCCCTGTGAAGCGTTGGTCAGGCTCATGTCATTACCCTTCAGTCGTGGGAGCCCAGCGCGCATCTCACCCGGAGAGCGCACTCTTTGGAAAACGCGCCTGCCGGGGGTCCGTTGCGTTGCACCCCTCGGGATCACCCCATTGGCGGATCGCGCTGGTGGGGCGGGCGGTGCTCATCGCGAATATGTAGACCGGTCTAGAGGGAGCTTGCCGGGCCCGTAGAAATATGTAGACCGGTCTACATCGGATGCCTGGCTCTCAGCAGGGCCTTTCGGCCCTCGGCCTGGGGGCCTCCGCAGGTCCAGCATGGTCCACGGAAAGAGGAGGATCTCCCTGATGACCCGTCTGCGCACCCGGCCCGCCGACGACAGCCTTCCTGCCGCCGACAGATCGCCGATCGACGACAGCATTCCTGTCACTGACGGGATCGCTGCTGCCGACCCGCCTCCTGCC
The DNA here is from genome assembly GCF_053603215.1 of Kitasatospora sp. NPDC004240. NCBI lineage: Bacteria > Bacillati > Actinomycetota > Actinomycetes > Kitasatosporales > Streptomycetaceae > Kitasatospora > Kitasatospora sp. NPDC004240. Next base: position 29,801 of record NZ_JBSGFD010000096.1, read on the forward strand.
GGCGGTACCGTTCCGGCCGGTGACCCGCTCGCTGTCGGTGATCCGCTCCCTGTCGATGACCCACTCGTCGCCGACGGCCCCGTCCCCCGTGCCGACACCCCGTTGGACGTCCGCGTGGAGATCCACGGCGAGCTCCCCCAGGTGGACGTCGAGTACGCGCGCCGCCAGGCGCACACCCTCCTCGCGCAGCTCGCCCCCGGTGCGTACGCGGCCCGCCTCCGGCTCACCCGGGCGCGCAACCGGGCCGTGACCAGGCCGGTGATCGCCCAGGCCGGCCTGCTGCTGGAGGGCGTGGGCCCGGTCCGGGTCCAGCTCTCCGCCGTCACCGCCCGGGAGGCGGTGGACCTCACCCTCGGCACCGTCCTCGGCCGCGCCGCCCGGCTGCGCGAACAGGGGAACATCGGGCTCGCCGTGGCGTACGAGAGCGCCTACCGGCCGCAGTTCGCGCCGCGCCCGCTCACCGAGCGTCGGATCGTCCGCCGCAAGCCGGTCGCGCTCGCCGCCCTCACGCCCGAGCAGGCGGTCCGGGAGATGCTCGCCCTGGACCACCACTTCCACCTGTTCACGGACGCCGACACGGGCCAGGACAGCCTGGTCCACCGTCAGCCGGCCACCGGCGGCTTCCGCCTCGTGCGGGCCGACTCCACCGCCTGCCCCGACGGCAGCGGCCTGCCGTTGAGCGAGAGCCTGCACCCGGCGCCCCGGTTCGACGTGACCGAGGCCGCCCGCCGACTCTGGCTCACCTGCTGGCCGTTCGTCTTCTTCGTGGACGCGTCCGCCGCGCCCGGCCCCCACGCCGCGCCCGGCGCCCACGCCCCGCGCGGCCAGGTGCTGTACCGCCGCTACGACGGCCACTACGGCCTCATCACCGCGGTCTGACGGCCGGGACGAGACGGGAACCTGGGTGCCATGGAGGCCGACGAGGTCATGCTGACCGTCCGGATCACCGCCGCCGAGCGTGCGTTGCTGCGCCGACTGGCGCGGGGTCACCACAGCGACATCTCCGAGGTCGCGGCGGACGGGCTGCTGGACGTGATCCCCGCGCTGTACGACGAGTCCGGGGTGCGGCGCCTGCCGCGGCTCCTCGCCCGGCCGGCCCCGTGCGCGGTCACCCTGTGGCTCCCGGCGCCCGTCGCGGACCTGCTCCCGCTGCTCGGCGCGCGCCTCGCCGAGGTGGGCGGCCTGCCGGTCGGTTCGGCCAGTGCCGCGCTCGCCACCGCCCTGCGGCTCTGGCTCGGCCGGGAGCCGCACCTGCTCGCCGCGTCCCTGGCCCGTCTCCACGTGGCGCCGGGGGCGGTGCGGGGCCGCCTGTTCGTGCCGGCGCGCGCCGCGGCCTGAGGTCGGCGGCGGGAGCGGCCGCCACGATAAGCCGACGAGCCGTCACATACCTTGACGTGTACCGCTCGTGGCATGTCCGGGGCGGGAAAATGCCTGGTCAAAGCTATGGCCATGGCTGATTCGCGGGTCTAGCATTCCGGATCACGGCGGTCATGGCCCACCCGGACGGGGCCGTGCGGACCGCCGGTGCCGGGTGTTGGCCGCCACCACCACCCCAGGCCGGGGCACGTGCATTCCCCCGAGCGCGTGCCCCGGCGCCGCCACCCCCGATGCGTGGCA
>NZ_JBSGFD010000097.1:0-30917 GCF_053603215.1 Kitasatospora sp. NPDC004240
GACGGCCCGGCCCCGGGCGCGCAGCACGACGGCGAGCCCGGCCAGCGCGACGGCGGCCAGCGCCAGCGCCGCCCAGGCGAGCCCGGTCACCGGGTCTCCAGCTCGCGGGCGACCACGGCGACCTGGGTCATCGCCGCGAGGACGTCGGGGGCCTCGGTGCCGTCCAGGTGCCGGTACTCGGCGGCGACGGTGAGCACCAGCCGCTCGGGCAGGGCGAGTTCGGGGTGCCGGTCCTCGGCGATGATCCGCCGGGCGGCGTCCAGTGCGGGGATCCCGGCCTCGTGCAGGGCGTGCGCGCGCTCCCGGACGTACTCCAGGTAGCCGATGTGGGCGTGCACGCCGACCCGGTCGAGCACCGGCCCGTGACCGGGGACGATGATCTCGGCGCCGGTGGCGAGCACCTGCTCGCAGGCGGCGATGACGTTCTCCAGCGGCCCGGCCCAGTGCACCGGGTGGTCGCCGGGCTGCTCGTCGGTGGAACCGAATATCACGTCGCCGGTGAACACCGCCCGCTGGTGCGGCAGGTGGACCATCAGGTCGCCGCCGGTGTGCGCGGCGGCCAGCCCGGTGATCAGCACCGGGTACGGGCCCGCCTTCAGCTCCAGCTCACCGGTGAACACCGTGTCCGGGTGGACGGGTTCGGTCTCCGACCAGTCGAACTGGCCGAAGTGGCGCCGCAGGTAGGCGCCGAGCGGGGAGTCGGGGTCGCTGCCGGCCACCAGGGCGTGCTGCTGCTTGGGCGCGGGCTCGTAGTGGATGTGCTCCAACGCCTCGCGGGTACTGATGATCTCGGCCCCCGGGACGACGCCGGCGCCCCACAGGTGATCGCCGTTGGCGTGGGTGACGATCACCCGGTCGATGTCCACCCCGTCGGCGAGCCGCTTGCGGCTCTCCGCGAGGAACTCCGAGGCGAGCGAGGGGTCGTACGGCGTGTCGATCCACAGCGCGGTGCTCGGTGTCGCCAGCAGCCCGCAGTTGGCGAGGCCCCACCCCCGCTTCGGGGGGAGCCAGACGTACAGGTCCTCGGCAATCGCGCTCACGTTCGCACGGTTGATCGTCATGCGCGCGATTATGCCCATGAACAGTCAGGAGCGGGGCAAAACCTGTGGAGTCGGGAACACTTCGCGCCAGGAGCACCCGGGAGTGTCCTGATTCATGCCCGATGGAACGGGAGACTCCGTCTCACGGGCCGGACGTGGCGCGTTCGCCGACCGATCGGTCACGATCCACCGGAGGCACACCATGGACGAGGGAGGACTGATGATCAGCTGGCGCAGGGTCACCGAGGAGGACTTCCCGCTGCTCCGGCGGTGGCTGGAGGAGCCGCACGTGGCCCGGTGGTGGCACCACGAGACCTCGGCCGAGGCGGTGCGGCGGGACTTCGGGCCGGCGGCGCGGGGCGAGGAGCCCTCGGAGGACCTGCTGGCCCTCCTCGACGGCCGGCCGGTCGGGCTGGTCCAGCGCTGTCGGCTGGCCGACTACCCCGAGTACCTGGCCGAGATCGCCGCCGTCGTCGAGGTGCCGGACGGCGCGGTGACCGTCGACTACCTGATCGGCGAGGCGTCCCGGACCGGGCGGGGCCTCGGCACCCGGATGATCCGGTCGATCGTCGAGGCCACCTGGCGGGAGCACCCCGGCGCCCCGGCCGTCGTGGTCCCGGTGTCGGCGGCCAACCGCGCCTCCTGGCGGGCCCTGGAGAAGGCCGGGCTGCGCCGCGTCGCCGAGGGCGAGCTGGAGCCGGACAACCCCGCCGACTCCCGCGACCACTACGTCTACCGGGCGGACCGGCCCGCCCGGCCGTGAGGCCCGCCGGCTTCTTCACACCTTCGGGTGAAGGGCGCCGTGCCGTCCCCGGAAGCGGCCGGCCCCGACCGTAGGCTCACCGAGGTCGTTGACGGTGTACGGACGTCTGGGGGCCCGTGGTGCCGGAGTCACTGGAGCTACCGTCCGAGGTGGCGAGCGTGGCGGCCGCCGAGGCGTGGGTGGCGCAGGTGTGCGAGGTCTGCGGACTGGGCGAGGACGAGCGGTACCGCCTCGGGCTCGCCGTGCACGAGGCCGCCGCCAACGCCGTGCTGCACGGCAACCGGCTGGACCCCGCCAAACGCGTCCGGCTCGACTGGCACCGACGGGGCGGCTGGCTCTACGTCACGGTCGGCGACGAGGGCGAGGGCTTCGAACCCCCGCCGCGCACCCCGGAGCTCAACATGACGTCCTCCGGCCGCGGCCTGGTCATGATCGGCCACCTCACCGACGGCTACGAGATCGTGCGCCGCGACGACCCGCCGGGGACCGACGTGGTCCTGGTGCTCAACATCACCGAGTGAAGGCAGGCAGCCATGGCCACCATCAATCCCCGTACGGTCGACGGCGTCACCGTGCTGGACGTCAAGGGCAGGATCACCATCGGCGAGGGCGACATGGCACTCCGCGAGAGCGTCCGTACCGCGCTGGAGGGCGGTGCGAAGAAGATCCTGGTCAACCTGGAGAACGTCACCACCATCGACAGCAGCGGCGTCGGCGAGCTCGTCAGTTCCTACACCGCCGTCAGCAACCAGGGCGGCAGGCTCAAGCTCGTCAACCTGCCGCCGAAGGTCAACGACATCCTCGCGATCACGCAGCTGATCACGATCTTCGAGACCTATGACAGCGAGTCCGAGGCCGTCGCGAGCTTCTGACCGGCCGGAGAGGCCCACGTCGAGGGGCGGTCCCGTCCCGGCCGCCCCTCGACAGCATATGGGTCAGCCGTCCAGGCGCTTGATGAACTTCCGCTCGCTGGCGCAGCGCTCGTACCCGAGCCAGGCGTTGATCGCGAGCATCGGCGCGTTGGTGGCGTCGTTGCTGGTGTACGCGCGGCGCAGGCCGGCGGCCCGGGCCCGGTGCAGCGACTCCAGCTTGGCGAGCTTGGCCAGTCCGCGCCCCCGGAACTCCCGCCGGGAGGCGGTGAACGCCGACCAGTACCGGTCGCCGTCGCTCTGCACGGCGCTGAACGCGGCCGGCACCCCGTCGACCACGGCGACCATCGTCAGCGCGCGGTCCAGGTCGGGGCGGGCCCACACCGTGGCCAGCCAGTCCTGGTAGTCGGCGGCGTCCATCTCGACCTCGCCGGGCTCGTCGCGCGCCGCGTCCGCCTCGACCAGGAAGATCGGGTACGGGTCGTCCGCCCACTCGGTGACCGGACGCAGCTCGACGCCCTCGGGCGGCGCGGTCCGCTCCGGCAGCGGGAGGGTGAGGTCGCGTCCGCCGAAGTGGGCGGTCCGGCCCTCCTCGTAGCCGGCGGCGAGGGCGAAGGCGCGGGAGTCCTCGACCTCGTCCACCCAGGTGTGCAGCTCCACGACGCCGTGGGCGCGCAGGTGCTCCTCGGCGGCCGCCAGCAGGCCGCGACCGGCCCCGCGGCGCCGGAACTCCGGCAGGACGCTGCCGTTGGCGAAGCCGATGCCCTTGGTGGTCGTCCCGGTCACCACGCCGCAGCGGACCGATCCGACCACCCGGCCGTCGAGCTCGGCGACGAAGGTGCGGTAGTGGGTGTCGGCGGCCTGGTGGCCGGTGAGCCAGACGAACACCTCGGGGGTGAGCAGCAGGTGCTCACGGCCGGCGCTGTGGGCGGCGGAGGAGGCCTCGGCGTCCTCGGGGCGGAAGTCACGGATCGTCAAAGTCATAGGCGGCCAACGGTAGCGGGCGAACCGCCGTCCGCGCCTCCGAATTACGGGCCCCCACCTGCGAAGACGTCCCGGGGTGGCCGGTAGGGTCCGTCCCGTCCGAACCACCAAGCTCAAATAATGCTCTGAGATGACCGGTAGAGGCTTGGCAGTCGCCGCGTCCGGGGACATCCTCAGCAGCACGAGCCCGGACGGCCCTGGCGAAGACGCCCGCGCCGACCGCACGGCTCCTCCCACCGGCCCTCAGAGGGGGCTCACCATGACTTCGCTCTCCACCCTCCACCTCGGGGTCGGCCTCGGCTGGCGCTCCGAGATCGACACCGTCGTCGAACGCCAGCCCGGCCTCGACTGGGTCGAGGTCGTCGCGGAGAACGTCTGCGCCGACCACCTCCCCGAGTCGCTGCGGGTCCTGCGCTCGCGCGGGGTCACCGTCGTCCCGCACGGCGTCGGCCTCGGCCTCGGCGGCGCCGACCGGCCCGACGGCGACCGGCTCAAGGCGCTGGCGGAGACCGCGCTGGCGCTGGAATCGCCGCTGGTCACCGAGCACCTGGCGTTCGTCCGGGCCGGCGGCCTGGAGGCCGGCCACCTGCTGCCCGTCCCGCGTTCACGGGACGCGCTGAAGGTGATCGCCGAGAACGTCCGGATCGCCCGGGACCAGCTGCCCGTGCCGCTCGCCCTGGAGAACATCGCCGCCCAGCTGAGCTGGCCGGACGACGAGCTCACCGAGGGGCAGTTCCTCGCCGAACTCGTCGAGCGCACCGGCGTACGGCTGCTCATCGACGTCGCCAACCTGCACACCAACCGCGTCAACCTGGGCATCGACCCGGCCGCCGAGCTGGACCGCCTCCCGCTGGAGGCCCTCGCGTACGTGCACGTCGCGGGCGGCCGGCTGGTGGACGGCGTCTGGCACGACACCCACGCCGACCCGGTCACCGAACCGGTGCTGGAGGTGCTCGCCGAGCTGTGCGCCCGGGTCGCGCCGCCCGGGGTGCTGCTGGAGCGGGACGGCAACTTCCCGCCACCGGCCGAGCTCTCCGGCGAACTGGACGCCATCCGGGCCGTCCTGGACGGCGCGCGATGACGGAGGAGGACCTCACCGCCGCGCGCGCCGACCTCGCCCGGCGCCAGGCGGAACTGCTCGCCGCCCTGGTGGCCGGCGGGCCGGTGCCGCCCGGCTTCGACGAGCGGCAGGTGCGCGCCCAGTCCGTCGGACTGGCGAGCAAGCGGCGCGACACCACGGCCAAGGTCGCACCGGAGCTGGCGCGGTCCCTGGGGCCGCGCTACGGCCCGCTGTTCCTGGCCTACGCACGACGGCACCCGCAGACCGGCGGCTACCGGGCCGACGCCCGGGCCTTCGCCGAGTGGGTGCTCGGACGGGAGGGACCCGCCACCCAGGGGGACCCCGTCCCGGGGGAGCTCGACACCGCGACCCGCGCGGCCGTCGAGCTGTGGCTGCGCGGCCCGGTGCCGAGGCCGCGCACTCCGCTCGGACGCCTGCGCCGGGCGCTGAGCCGCGACAACTGACCGACCACCGAAACAACCGGGGGAACGCCCATGTGGCACGACTGGCTCTACCTGATCCCGGGCCTCTACCTGGCCACCACCATCGTCCTGACCGGCATCGCCCGCGCCCGGGCCTTCCGGGTGCCCAACCCGATGGGCCTGCCCGGCCGCGGCCTGCCGCTGCTGGACGCCGCCTTCCTGTCCGGCGGCCCCGGCCGCGCCTTCGACACCGCGCTGGTCCGGATGCACAAGACCGGCCGGGTCATCGTCTCCCGCTCCGGACTGATCACCTGGACCGGCGTGGAGCCGTACGACGAGGTCGAGGCGGCGATCGTCGAGGCCGTCGGGCCGGAGCGGCGGCGCGAGCTGAAGGCCGTCCGCCGGGACGTGATGCGCTCCGCCGCCGTGCAGCGGATCGGCGACGGCCTCGCCGGCCGCGGTCTGATGCGCAACCCGGTCGGGCTGGAGCGGGCCCGCAAGGCCCGCGGGCTGATCTGGCTGACGTCGCCACTGGTGGCGCTGTTCACCGTGGCGGGCTTCCTGATGGGCGGTGACCGCCCCGACCTGATGATGGCCGCCATCCTCTTCAGCGCGCCGCTCGTCGCCGTCCCGTCCCTGCGGGTGCCGAAGAGCCGGATCACCCCGGCCGGGCGCAGGCAGCTCGGCCTGATGACCCAGGGCTCCACCGCGTGGAACCCCGGGACCGGCTCCGGTGTGGACGCGGGCACCGGGCTGCTGCTCGGGGCCGTCGCGCTGGGCGGCCTGGCGGTCGGACTCGGCGACGACCTGGAGCTCCAGGAGACGATGCTGGAGGCGGAGGCCGAGCTGGAGGCCCAGGCCCGGACGGCCGCGCTGACGACCGGCTCCCCCGCCTCGTCCTCGAACTCCTCCTCGTCCTCCTCCTCGTGCGGCTCGACGACGACCTGGTGCGGCGGCTCGTCCGACTCCCCCTCGTCCTCCAGCTGCGGCGGCTCCGGCTGCGGCTCCTCCTCCAGCTGCTCGTCCTCGTCGGGCTCCAGCTGCTCGTCGTCCTCCTCCAGCTGCGGCGGCTCCAGCTCCAGCTGCGGAGGCGGCGGGGGCGGCTGCGGCTCCTGACCCCGGCCGGCCGAGGGCGTGTCTTGTGGATCTTGTCGGATAGGCCGCGGTGTTGGGGTGCGTGCATCGCAAGGCGGAGGAGGGAGCCACTGCGGAGCATTGGCGACCGACGACAACGCGGCGAGGTGCGTGCCCCGGCGTCGCGGACCCGGCAGTGATCCGCAAGACACACCCTAGGTGCCCGGGACGCTCCGCGACCGGTCACAGTTCGGTGAAGCGTTCCGGGAATGCGTTCCACGCCGGGCCGGGTCGGGTCTAGAACAACCCCATGTGGTTGCTCTTCCTGATCCCGGCCTGCGTCGCCGCGGTGCTCTCCTGCATCCGGCTGGTCCGGGTCACGGCGACCGCCGACTCCCTCACCGGCCGGGGCGACCCGCGACCGCCGGAACCCGTCGGAATCGGCCTGTACGAGACCGCGTACCTGGCCGGCGGCCCGGACCGGGTGGTCGACCTGGCACTCGTCCTGATGGCCTCCCGCGGGCGGCTGCACCTCGCCCACACCGGCTGGACCACGGTGGTCGACCCGCAGGGTCGCAGCCGGCTGGAACGCGCGGTGATCGCCTCGGTCGGGCCGGAGGTGCAGTGCCGTACGGCGCACCTGCGGCGGGCCATGGCGGCCCACCCGACCGTGCTGGAGATCGGCGCCCGGCTCTCCCTGGCCGGGCTGGCCACGCCGGCGGTGGTCCAGCGCAGCACCGTGCTGGCGGTCCGCCAGGTCCGCCACTCGCTGCTGCTGTCACTGGTCCTGCTGACCGGGGCGCTGGTCGCCGGGTGGCTGGAGGGCGGTGACACCCTGGCGGCGCTGGCCTGGTTCTCGCTGCCGCTGATCCTGACCTCGGGCACCCTGCTGATGGCCCGGGTCGACGTCTACCCGTACACCCGCTGGGCCTCGCCGCTGGGCCAGGAGGTGCTGCGCGAGGTCCGCCCGCCGCACCAGTACGGGCTCGCCGACGACGAGGAGCGCGAACTCCTCACCGCCGTCGCCATGGTGGGGCCCTCGGTGCTGCCGGACGCCCGGCTGCGGGCGGCCCTGCGGTACTGACCGGTCCGCCGCCCCGCTGTACACCACGAGGGCCCGCCCGGTGCTCCCACCGGGCGGGCCCTCGTGTGTCCGACCGTCAGACCAGGCCGTTCAGGAGCTCGCTGACCGGCTTGCGGCGGCCGGTGAAGAACGGCACCTCCTCGCGCACGTGCAGCCGCGCGCGGGACGGGCGCAGGTCGCGCATCAGGTCGACGATGCGGTGCAGCTCGTCCGCCTCGAAGGCGAGCAGCCACTCGTAGTCGCCGAGGGCGAAGGAGGCCACCGTGTTGGCCCGCACGTCCGGGTAGCCACGGGCCATCTGGCCGTGCTCGGCGAGCATCGAGCGCCGCTCGGCGTCCGGCAGCAGGTACCACTCGTAGGAGCGGACGAACGGGTACACGCAGACGTAGTCGCGCGGGTGCTCGTCGGCGAGGAACGCCGGGATGTGCGACTTGTTGAACTCAGCCGGGCGGTGCAGGGCCATGTTGGACCAGACCGGCTCCAGCAGCCGGCCGAGGCCGGTGCGGCGGAAGCGGTTGTACGCCTCCTGGAGGTCGTCCGAGTCGGCGGCGTGCCACCACACCATGACGTCCGCGTCGGCGCGCAGACCGGACACGTCGTAGGTGCCGCGCACCGTGACGTCCTTGGCGGCCAGCTGGGCGAACAGCTCGTCGACCTCGGCGGCGAGGGCGGTGCGGTCCTCGGGCAGGGCACCCTTGAGCTTGAACACCGACCACATGGTGTAGCGGATGACCTGGTTCAGGTCCCGCGCCTTCTTCTTCTCCGGCTGGTGCTCGGACTGCTGCTCAGCGATCTCGGTCATGCGCCCATTGTCCTCTCCGTGACGGTGTCCCCGGTCGGCGGGGTCAACAGTTTGTCGATGCTCTCGGCCGCGGCCCGCGCGCTCGCCACGCAGGCCGGGATCCCCACCCCGTCGTACGCGGCCCCGCACAGCGCCAGCGCGCCCACCCGTCCGGCCGCCTCGCGGATCCGGGCCACCCGGTCCAGATGGCCGACCGGGTATTGCGGCAGGCCGGCCCGCCAGCGGGTCACCGTGGTGTCGTACGGCTTGGCGCTCAGGCCGATCGCCTCGCCCAGGTCGGCCAGCGACCGGTCCACCAGCTCCTCGTCCGACCGGTCCAGCGGCTCCTCCTCGCGCAGCCGGCCCAGCGAGGTGCGCAGCAGGAAGCTGTCCGGGGCGGAGCGCTCCAGCCAGCCCCACTTGTTGGAGGAGAAGGTGGACGCCTTGATCCGGCGGCCGTCCACCGGCGGCACCAGGAAGCCGCTGCCGGAGGGGACGGCCGGCAGGTCCGCGCGGCGGAAGGCCAGCGTGATCAGGGCCATGCCCGCGTACTCGACGGCGTCCAGCTCGGCGGCGGCGCCGGGCGCGTCGGCCCGCAGCAGCCGGGCGGCGACCGGGGCGGGGACGGCCAGGACGACCGCGTCGGCGTCCAGCGTGCCGGCCGCGGTGGTGACCCGCCAGCCGTCCGGGGTGCGGCGCAGGCCGTCCACCGGGGTGTCGGTGCGCAGGTCGACGCCGGCCTTCGTACAGGCGGCGGCGACCGCCTCGGGCAGGGTGCCGAGGCCGCCGCTCAGGCCCTGGAAGACCGGGCCCGAGGCGGTCTGCGGCCGGGTCGCCAGCGCGTGCACGCCCTCGACCAGCGAGCCGCCGCCGCGCGCGATCGCCAGCAGCTGCGGGACGGCGGCGCGCAGCGAGATCTCGTCCGCGTGGCCGGCGTAGACACCGCCGAGCAGCGGCTCGACCAGCCGGTCCACCACCTCGCGGCCGAGCCGGTCGGCGACGTAGCGGCCGATGGCGACGTCCTCGCCGACCTCGGTGCGGCCCTCGTGCCGGGCGCGCTCCAGGCCCTCGGGACTCAGCACCCCGGAGGCCTCCAGGGCGGCCAGGTCACCGGGGACGCCCATCACCTGTCCGCCGGGCAGCGGGCGCAGCGCGCCCCGGGTCCAGATCGCGGCCTTCGCGGTGGACGGGGGCTCCAGCGCGTCACCGAGACCGACCGCCCGGGCCAGCTCGACCGCCTCGGGGCGCCGGGCCAGCATCGACTCGGCGCCGAGGTCCACCCGGACACCGCCGACCTCACCCCCGTGCAGCTTCCCGCCGACCCGTCCGGACGCCTCCAGCAGGGTCACCCGCGCCCGCGCGGGCCCCTCCAACGCCCCACCCAGCCAGGCGGCCGCGGTCAAACCCGCGATCCCGCCGCCGATCACCACCACGTGTGCTTGCGACATGACGGCAGTCTCGCAGGCCTTACACCGTCACCTCAGTCACCCCGCTCCGCCCCTTTCCCCGCGTTCTTCGCGGCGGGCACCAGCGCGTCCAGGTCGATGGCCACCGGGAACGGCACCGACCGCTCCAGCTTCCCCCGGAAGATCCCGGCCGGCGCGTACGAGCCGAGGGCGGGCTCCAGCTCGAAGACGTGCGCGACGGGCAGGCCATCCTCCTCCTCGATCAGCCAGTAGTGCGCGATGCCGGCCTCGGCGTACTTGCGCAGCTTGACGGTGCGGTCGCGGTCGGCGGATTCGGGGGACACGGCCTCGACGACCAGCACGACGTCGGCCGCGGCGTAACCGGTGCGGTCCGGGTCGTAGTCGGCCTCGGCGACCAGCACATCGGGCTCAGGGCGGTTGCGCCGGTCCAGGGTGATCGTCATCTCGCGCTCCACGAGGAAGCCCTCCGGGGCCCGGTCCTCCAGCGCGACGGTCAGCGCGGTGACGACGTGGGTGTGCCACCAACGCTGTGGGGACAGCATCAGGATCAACGCTCCGTCGATCAGCTCGGTGTGCCGGGGTGCCTCGGGAAGTCGGTCGAGGTCGTCGGCAACCCCGCCCTCGGTGCGCGGGGGGGGTAGATCCAGTCCGGCAACTCACTTATGCCGCCCACGCTAGCCGCTCCGACGTCCGCCCGGGGCTCCCCGCAGCGCGCGCGGATCGCCGCCGGGGGGCGCGCGTCATGGGGTGACCGGGGCCGGGGTCCGGGTCTGGGCGAGGGCGGCGAGGAGGACGGCGGCGGCGACGGCGAGGAGGAGGGGCGCCGGGCGGATGTGGTGGACCAGGAGGGCGGCACCGGCCAGGCCGCCGAGGAACATGGCGAGGACGGCGGCGACCCGCCGGGGGACGTTCCGGTGGCCGCCCAGGTCGTTGAGCAGGGCGGTGAAGGTGCGGGTGGCCAGGGTGGTGGGCAGGTCGGGCACGTGGGCACGCAGGGTGGTGACGCTGCGCAGGCCCATCGCCAGGGCGACCAGGGCGACCACCGCGTAGTGGCGACCGGTGAGCGGCGCGGGCCCCGCGGGGAGCGGGAGGGCGATCAGCCCGGCGGCGGCCACCAGCGCGGCCTCGACGAGCAGCCCGGTCACGAACCACCGCCGGTGGCGCGCGTTCACCCACCGTTCCAGCAGCCCGCCCGTCAGCACGCCCGCGGCGAAGGCCCCCAGGGAGACCGAGGAGGCCGCCACCGACAGTTGCCCTGCGCCCGCCCCGGCGAGGCCGAAGGCGAGGAAGAGCAGGTTGCCGGTCATCATCGCGGTGAAGACGTGCCCGAGCGCCAGCAGGCTGACGGCCTCGACCACGCCGGTGGTGAGGGTGAGCAGGACCATCGTGGCGGTGAGCACCGTGCCCGTCTTCGGCTGCATCGGCCCACTGTGCGACGGGCGGCGCCCGCTCACGCGTACGGCACGCCGGGGGCCGTTTCCGGACGGCGACCGAGCCGTGACGCAGTCGGGATCTCCCGGGCGGGTCCGGATCGGGGCGGGCTCCGTCCAATGGTCCGAGCGCCCGGATCCGGGCGCCGTGACGGCGAGTTGGGGAGGCACGAGCGTGCGGGGAGCAACGGGTAGAGCGGGGGTGCTGGCGGCCGGGGCCGTGGTGGCGGTGCTGCTGGTCGGCGGGTGCGGCGGGGCCGGGTCGGGCGACAGCTCGACGCTGGCGGACGCGGCGGCCCCGGCGAAGGCGCCGGAGGCCGCCGGTGCCGCCGAGGCCGGGGGCGGGGCCGGGGCCGCGCCGAACAAGGTCGCGCCGAACGCCCCGGCGGCCGGTTCGCCGGCGCCGGGCGCGCGGGCCGGCTCGGGTTCCGGCTCGGGCGCGTCCGCCGGACCGGCGGCGCCCGATCCGGTTGTGGCGAAGGCCGCGGACACCCGGCAGATCGCGTACAGCGCGCAGCTCTCGCTGCGCAGCAAGGACGTGCCGAAGCTGCTGGAGCAGGCGCGGACGGTGGCCACGGCGGCCGGCGGCTACGTGGGCTCGGAGAACACCGGCGGGGCCGCGGCCGGGACGACCGAGGGCGCCCAGAACGGGCAGATCACGGTGAAGGTGCCGTCGGCGGCCTTCCAGCAGACCCTGGACCAGCTGGCCGGCCTGGGCGAGGTGGTCTCCCGGCGCAGCCAGGCCGAGGACGTGACCCAGCAGGTCGCCGACGTGGCGGGCCGGGTGCAGACCCAGCAGGCGAGCGTGGACCGGATCCGGGCGCTGATGGCGCAGGCGAAGACGATCGGCGAGGTGACCTCGCTGGAGTCCGAGCTGGCCCGCCGCGAGTCCGACCTGGAGTCGCTGCTGCGCCAGCAGAAGGAGCTGGCCGCGAAGACCTCGCTGTCCACCATCACCGTGGACGCGCGGCGCGAGGCGAGGCCGGTGCACAACGACGCGCCGGACGTGAAGAAGGAGGACGGCTTCGGGGACTCGGTCACCGACGCGCTCGGCAACGGCTGGCGGGCGCTGCTGGCGATCGTCCGGGGCATCGCGGTCACGGTGGCCGTGGCGGCGCCGTTCCTGCTGGTCGCCGTGCCGCTGGTGGTGCTGATCCGGTTCCTGCGGCGGCGGCGCGCTCCGAAGCTGCCCCCGGTGCCGGCCCACGGGCCGTGGCCGGCGCCCGTACCGCCGGCCCGGGACGGGAACGCGGACGGCGGGACGGACGGCGATACGGACGGTGGCGCGGGCGGCGAGGCGCGGGAGCCGCGTCCCCGGCAGGAGGACGCGGACCGCTGACACGTCACGACGGCGGGCCCCGGTGCTCCGGGACCCGCCGTCGACGTAGGGAGCCCTGTACGGAGGTCAGCGCGCGCTGGCCTCGTGGACGAACTCGACCAGCCGGCTGAGCGCGTCCGGGTCCATGCTCGGCATCACGCCGTGGCCGAGGTTGAAGACGTGGCCGCTGCTGCCGAGCGCCTGGGCGGCGTGCAGCACCTCGCGGGCCTTGGTCTCCACGGCCCGGGTCGGGGCGAAGAGCACCGCCGGGTCGAGGTTGCCCTGCAGGGCCTTGCCGGGGCCGACCCGCTCGGCGGCGACGTTCAGCGGCACCCGCCAGTCGACGCCCACCACGTCCGCGCCGGCCTGGCCCATCAGACCGAGCAGCTCGCCGGTGCCGACGCCGAAGTGGATGCGCGGCACGCCGTACCCGGCGACCGCGTCGAACACCTTGGTGCTGGCGGGCATCACCGAGCGGCGGTAGTCGTCCGGGGCGAGCGAGCCGACCCAGGAGTCGAAGAGCTGGACGGCGGAGGCGCCGGCCTCGATCTGGACCTTGAGGAAGGCGGCGGTGATGTCGGCCAGCCGGTCGACCAGGGCGGCCCACAGCTCGGGCTGCCCGTACATCATGGCCTTGGTGTTCTCGTGGTTCTTGGACGGGCCGCCCTCGACCAGGTAGCTGGCCAGCGTGTACGGCGCGCCGGCGAAGCCGATCAGCGGGGTGGTGCCGAGCTCGTCGACCAGCAGGCCGACCGCCTCGGTGATGTAGGGGACGTCGTCCGGCTCCAGCGGGCGCAGCCGCCGGAGGTCCTCGGCGGTGCGGATCGGGTCGGCGATCACCGGGCCGATGCCGGGCTTGATGTCGACGTCGATGCCGATCGCCTTGAGCGGGACCACGATGTCGCTGAAGAAGATCGCCGCGTCCACCTTGTGGCGGCGCACCGGCTGGAGGGTGATCTCCTTGACCAGTTCGGGCCGCATGCAGGAGTCGAGCATCGGAATGCCCTCACGGACCTTCAGGTACTCGGGCAGCGAGCGGCCGGCCTGGCGCATGAACCAGACCGGGGTGTGCGGTACCGGCTCGTGCCGGCAGGCGCGCAGGAACGCCGAGTCGTGCGCGGCGCCGCGGCGCGCGGGGGTCTGCGGGCCGGCGGGGGCCGTGGCTGCCGTGGTGTCTGCCGTAGTGTCGCTCACGGTTCAAATCTTCGCATGCGCCCCGGGCCGCCCCTCCAACCCGGTCTCGTGGCTTCCTCCAAGATGTGGCCGGATTGCTCTCCCGGCGCGCCGCACGGGCGGAAGTTGCACCGGTTGCCCGCGTTTTCGACCTAGTCTTCGGGTCATGGCAGCGGTCGGAGGGCACCCCTCGCAGGGTGGCGGAACAGGTGGCGGGACGGGTGGGGAGGCGGCACCGAGCGGATTCCGGGCCGCCGTCGAGGCGCTGAACGGGGCGCGGCTGCGCCCGGAGGTGCTGCTCTCCCCCGCGCCGGCGCCGCGCCGTCTGGCCCCGCACGCCTTCGCCGTGACCGCCTCCGTGGAGGTGGACGGCGACGAGCTGGCCGACGGCCGGCTGGTGCTGCTGCACGACCCGGCCGGGCAGGAGTCCTGGAACGGGGACTTCCGCGTGGTGACCATGACCCGGGCGGAGCTGGAGCCGGAGATGGCCGGCGACCCGATGCTCTCCGAGGTCGGCTGGGCCTGGCTGCTGGACGCGCTGCGCGCGCACGGCGCCGGGTACGCGGAGCCGAGCGGCACGGTGACCCGGTGCGCCTCGCAGTACTTCGGGGCGCTGGCGGAGCGCGGCTCCTCCGACGAGATCGAGATCCGGGCCTCCTGGACGCCCTCGGACGGCCGCTTCGAGCGGCACCTGGCCGCCTGGGCGGACCTGCTGTGCATCAGCGCGGGCCTGCCGCCGGCGCAGGGGGCGGCGCAGCCGCTGCCCGACGCGCCGTCACTCGGTGGGGTGGTCCCGATGCCCGCCCGCCGGCGTCCGCGCTCGCACTGAGGAGTGGTGGTCGGGCCGATCGGGGCCGGGCCGGGCCAGAGCCACCCCCAGGGCTGACGGAGTGTGACTTCAGCGCCGCTCTATGTCAATTACCAGGCGGAAATCGACTGATCCGTGCTTGATCTGATCGATTTTGTGCGAATTCCGGGCATGTCGTATCAGTCACCTGCGCGATTTGTCCGTATTGTTACTCACTAGATCGTGATCTTTCGCTAAAGCCGGGCACGGTAGCTGCCGAAGCAGACTGTGACCCTTTCCGAACGCGGAACACTCCGACCGCCCCCATCGGGGTTCCGTCCGCCACTCCCCGCAGGAGGCCTGGTGTCGGTCCTTCTTGAGCACCCCGCAAACGTGGTCGCCTACCGTCCGACCAAGCCCACCGCCATGGTGGTCATCGCCGATCCCCGCGTGCGCAACACCGTCACCCGGCACCTCTGGGCGCTCGGTGTGCGGGACGTGATCGAGGTCTCCTCGATCGCCGAGGCCCGGCCACGGGTCTCCACCCCGCGCGACATCTGCGTCGCCGACGTGCACCTGCCGGACGGCTCCGGGCTGACCATCCTGGCCGAGACCCGCGCCGCGGGCTGGCCCAACGGCCTGGCGCTCTCCGCCGCCGACGACATCGGCGCGGTCCGCAGCGCGCTGGCCGGCGGCGTCAAGGGCTACGTGGTCACCGGCACCCGGACCAACGTCGCGATGCCCGGCCGCCCCGGACTGCCGATCGGCGCCGGCGGCCTGGCCGGCCGGATGCGCCGTCCCGGCATGCCGGGCATGCCCGGTGCGGCCGGTGCGCCGGGAGCCCCGGGCGCCCCGGGTGCGCCCGGCACCCAGCAGTCCGCGTACCGCGAGCTGTCCGGCCGTGAGGTGGAGGTCCTGCGACTGGTCGCCGAGGGCCAGTCCAACAAGGCGATCGGCGTGGCCATGGGCCTGTCCGCGCTGACCGTGAAGTCCCACCTGGCCCGGATCGCCCGCAAGCTCGGCACCGGCGACCGCGCCGGCATGGTCGCCGTCGCGCTGCGCACCGGCATCATCCACTGAGTCCCGGCGGGCCCGCTGCGGCGGCCTGGAGGAACGTTTCCTCCGGGCCGCCGCGGCGCACCGCCCGACCCGGCGGCCACCCGCCCGGCCCCACCACGGCATATGCGGGGACGCGGTCTGACCAGTCCGACAACACTCCCGGTCGCGAGGACCGTCGTACCCTTGGTGAGTGACCGACGCCGTAGCAGCCATCCCAGAAGACACCGCCGCCCCGGTCCCGCTCCTGGAGCCCAAGGAGGGGATCCCTCCCGTCGTGGCGGACGAGCAGGCACTGGCCGCGGTCATCACCGCGTTCGCCCGGGGCACCGGACCGGTCGCCGTGGACGCCGAACGGGCCTCCGGCTACCGGTACGGGCAGCGCGCGTACCTGATCCAACTGCGCCGGGAGGGCGCCGGGACGGCACTGATCGACCCGATCGCCTGCCCGGACCTCAGCGGGCTCGGCGACGCACTGGCGGACACCGAATGGGTGGTGCACGCCGCCACCCAGGACCTGCCGTGCCTCGCCGAGGTCGGGATGAGACCGCGGCGGCTGTTCGACACCGAGCTGGCCGGCCGGATCGCCGGCTTCGCCCGTGTCGGCCTCGGACCGATGACCGAGAGCGTGCTCGGCCTGTCGCTGGCCAAGGAGCACTCCGCGGTCGACTGGTCCACCCGCCCGCTGCCCGAACCCTGGCTGCGCTACGCGGCTCTGGACGTCGAGGTGCTGGTCGAGCTGCGCGACGCACTCGAACAGGAGCTGGACGCCCAGGGCAAGCTCGACTGGGCGCTGGAGGAGTTCGCCGCGATCGCCGCCGCCCCCCGGCCGGCGCCCCGGACCGACCCCTGGCGGCGCACCTCCCAGCTGCACAAGGTCCGCCGCCGCCGCCAGCTGGCCGTGGTCCGCGAGCTGTGGCTGGCCCGCGACCGGATGGCGCAGGAGCGGGACGTCTCGCCGGGCCGGGTGCTCTCGGACGCCGCGATCGTCAACGTCGCGCTCGCCATGCCGCTGAACGTCCCCGGGCTGCAGGCCGTCCAGGGCCTCGGCCCGCGGGTGCACCGCCGCCAGCTGGAGCAGTGGCTCGCCGCCGTCCAGCGCGCCCGGGAGATCCCGGAGGCCCAGCTGCCGCCGGCCGCCGCCCCGCACGACGGCCCGCCGCCGCCGCGCGCCTGGGCCGAGAAGGACCCGGTGGCCGCCGCCCGGCTCTCCGGCGCCCGGGCCGCGGTCAGCGAGCTGGCCGAGACGCACAACCTGCCCGCCGAGAATCTGATCACCCCGGACCTGGTGCGCCGGGTCTCCTGGGAGCCGCCGGCCGACGCCAGTGCCGACAACGTGGCCGCCGCGCTGCGCCGGCTGGGCGCCCGCCAGTGGCAGGTGAACCTGGTCGCCCCGGTGGTCGCCGCCGCCTTCGCGGCCGCGGCCACCGCGACGGACTGACCGCCCGGGCCGCACGCGTGAAGGGGATGCCGTCCCACCGACGGCATCCCCTTCGGCGTCCCCGGGGACGCGTGGGTGAGTCGCCCCCGGGAGACGGGCTGGCACCGGGTACGAGCGCCCGGAGGCGAGCGGGTGAGTGACAGTGGCGCGGGACACACAGGTGGATGCACCCGCCGGGCCTGGGCAGGTTGGTTACCGGCGGGTAGCATGGCTGTGAAGCGGCGCCGCTCCTGTCCCTCGACTGCGACGGACGGCGGCAGCCTGCCCACCTCAACCGTTGGTCCCTGGGAGGAGAGCCCCCGTGCCTCGTACCGCGAGGGACGTCGTCTTCGTCGATGGCGTCCGCACCCCGTTCGGCAAGGCCGGCCCGAAGGGCATCTACCACGAGACGCGCGCCGACGACCTGGTCGTCAAGTGCATCCGGGAGCTCGTGCGTCGTAACCCGAACCTGCCCGTCGAGCGCATCGACGAGGTCGCCGTCGCGGCCACCACGCAGATCGGTGACCAGGGCCTGACCATCGGCCGCACCGCCGCCCTGCTGGCCGGCCTGCCGAAGTCCGTCCCCGGCTACGCCATCGACCGCATGTGCGCCGGCGCCCTGACCGCCGTGACCACCACCGCCGGCGGCATCGCCTTCGGCGCGTACGACGTGGTCGTGGCCGGCGGCGTCGAGCACATGGGCCGTCACCCGATGGGCGAGGGCGTGGACCCGAACCCGCGCTTCGTCTCCGAGAAGCTGGTCGACGAGTCCGCCCTGTTCATGGGCATGACCGCGGAGAACCTGCACGACCGGTTCCCGCACCTGACCAAGGAGCGCGCCGACGCCTACGCCGTGCGCTCGCAGGAGAAGGCCGCCAAGGCGTACGCCAACGGCGACATCCAGCCCGACCTGGTGCCGATCTCGATCCGCAACACCCGCCCCGAGGTCGGCGAGACCGGCTGGGGCCTGGCCACCGTGGACGAGCCGCTGCGCCCGGGCACCACCATGGAGTCGCTGGCGGGCCTCAAGACCCCGTTCCGCCCGCACGGCAACATCACCGCCGGTAACTCGGCCGGTCTCAACGACGGCGCCACCGCCTCGCTGCTGGCCGCCGAGGACGTGGCCGAGGAGCTCGGCCTGCCGGTCAAGATGCGCCTGGTCTCCTTCGCCTTCGCCGGCGTGGAGCCGGAGTTCATGGGCGTCGGCCCGGTGCCGGCCACCGAGAAGGCGCTGGCCAAGGCCGGTCTGACCATCGACGACATCCAGGCCTTCGAGGTCAACGAGGCCTTCGCCGTCCAGGTGCTGGCCTTCCTGGACCACTTCGGCATCGCGGACGACGACGAGCGGGTCAACCCGTTCGGCGGCGCGATCGCCTTCGGCCACCCGCTGGCCTCCTCGGGCGTGCGCCTGATGAACCAGCTGGCCCGCCGCTTCGAGCAGCGCCCGGACGTCCGCTACGGCCTCACCACGATGTGCATCGGCTTCGGCATGGGCGGCACCATCATCTGGGAGAACCCGCACTTCGAGGGTGGTAAGTGACCATGAGCACCACGACTGAGCTGCTGACCCGTGGCGCCGAGCTGTTCCCCGGCGAGGTCGTCACCACCGCGCACGTACGCCACCTGGACCTGCCGCTGCAGGCCGGCAAGCTCGCGCTGATCACCCTGGACAACGGCTTCGACCACACCAAGCCGACCACCTTCGGCCCCGGCTCGCTGCTGAAGCTGGACGCCGCGCTGGACCAGGTCGAGGCCGAGGCCGCCGCCGGCACCATCGTCGGCGCCGCCATCACCGGCAAGCCGTTCATCTTCGCGGTCGGCGCCGACCTCAAGGGCGTCGAGCTGCTGAAGGAGCACCAGGACGCGCTGGCCATCGGCAAGGGCGGCCACGAGGTCTTCAAGCGGATCGCCGCGCTGCCCGTCCCCACCTTCGCCTTCTACAACGGCGCGGCGATGGGCGGCGGCGTCGAGGTCGGCCTGCACTGCACCTACCGCACGGTCAGCTCGGGCGTCCCGGCGTTCTCGCTGCCCGAGGTCTTCCTGGGCCTGGTCCCGGGCTGGGGCGGCTGCAGCATCCTGCCGAACCTGATCGGCCCGGCGAAGGCCGTCAAGGTCATCATCGAGAACTCGATGGCCCAGAACAAGCAGCTCAAGGGCAAGGAGGTGTTCGAGCTCGGCATCGCGGACGCGATCTTCGAGCCGGCCGACTTCCTGGAGCAGTCGCTGCTGTGGACCGCCCGCGTGCTCAAGGGCGACGTCGTCGTCGAGCGCGAGGAGATCGACCGCGGCAAGGCCTGGGACGACGCCGTCGCCTGGGGCCGTCTGGTCGCCGACGGCAAGGTGCACGGGGCCGCTCCGGCCGCGTACCGGGCGCTGGACATCATCGCCCAGGTCAAGGACCAGGACCTGCAGGCCGGCTTCGACGCCGAGGACGCGGCCCTGGCCGACCTCATCATGGGCGGCGAGCTGCGCAGCGGCATCTACGCCTTCAACCTGGTGCAGCGCCGCGCCAAGCGCCCCTTCGGCGCGCCGGACAAGTCGCTGGCCCGCCCGGTCACCAAGGTCGGCGTCGTCGGCGCCGGTCTGATGGCCTCGCAGCTGGCCCTGCTGTTCGCCCGTCGCATGGAGGTGCCGGTGGTCCTCACCGACATCGACCAGGAGCGGATCGACAAGGGCGTCGGCTACGTCCACGCCGAGATCGACAAGCTGCTCGGCAAGGGCCGCATCGGCAAGGACAAGGCCAACCGCCTCAAGGGCCTGGTGACCGGCTCGCTCGACAAGGCTGCCGCCTTCGGTGACGCGGACTTCGTGATCGAGGCCGTGTTCGAGGAGATGGGCGTCAAGCAGGCCGTCTTCGCGGACCTGGAGAACGTGGTCTCCCCGACCTGCGTGCTCGCCACCAACACCTCCTCCCTCTCGGTCACCGAGATGGCCTCGAAGCTGAAGCACCCGGAGCGGGTCGTCGGCTTCCACTTCTTCAACCCGGTCGCGATCCTCCCGCTGCTGGAGATCGTCCGCGCGGAGAAGACCGACGACGCCTCGCTGGCCACCGCCTTCGGTGTCGCCCGGAAGCTGAAGAAGACGGCCGTGCTCACCAAGGACGCCCCGGCGTTCGTGGTGAACCGCATCCTGCTGCGCTTCATGGACGCCATCCAGGGCGCCATCGACGAGGGCACCCCGATCGAGACCGTCGAGAAGGCCGTGCTGCCGCTCGGCCTGCCGATGTCCCCGATCGTGCTGCTGGAGCTGGTCGGCCCGGCCATCGCCCTGCACGTGTCGGAGACCCTGGCCGCGGCCTTCCCGGAGCGCTACACCGTCTCCGAGAACCTCGGCAAGCTGGTCGCGGCCGGCAAGCGCGGCTTCTACGTCTGGCAGGACGGCCAGCAGGTGCTCGACCCCGAGGTGATGGCGCTGCTGTCCTTCGGCGACACCGTGCTGACCGAGGAGCAGGTCCTGGCCCGCGCCCTGGAGGCCGTGGCCCAGGAGATCGGCCTGATGCTCGACGAGGGCGTCGTCGGCGAGGCGCAGGACATCGACCTGTGCATGATCACCGGCGCCGGCTGGCCCTTCCACCTGGGCGGGATCACCCCGTACCTGGACCGCGAGGGCGTCTCCGAGCGGGTGAACGGCAAGCGCTTCCTCGCCCCCGGCGTGGCCTCCATCCCGGCCTGAGCCCGGACCCCGCAGTACGGGAGGGCCCCGGTGACCGAATCCTCGGTCACCGGGGCCCTCCCGTACGTGCGCGCCGCCCGGTGTCCGGCCGGGCGGCGGGGCCGCTCGGTGCTCGGCCCGGCGGCGGGGCCGCTCAGCGCTTGAGGCGGTAGACCACGGTGTCGGCGAAGACGCCGACCATCTCGTAGTGGGTGGAGAGCAGGTTCTCGATCCTCGGCACCAGCTCGGGCTGGTACGGGGCGAGGCCGGAGTCGTCCACCACGATCTCCGGCAGGCCCTTGGCGAGCTCCTGGTCGAAGGTCTGCCAGGCGTCGGCGACGCTGAACTGCTCGCCGACGTTCTGGCTGCCGTCCTTGCCGCCGCTGTAGTTGGTCAGGAAGCCCGCGGTCAGGTAGCGGGTGGCCGGCTTGCGGTCGGCCAGCCAGTACAGCTCGGGGTGCATGCCCCAGACCAGCACGCTGTCCTTGGGCGTGGTCTGCGCGGCGACCGCGGTGGCCACCTCGGTGGTGCGGTTGAGCCGCTCCCCCGGCCAGGCCAGCGCCAGGCCCCAGAAGGCGGTCGCGGCGACCGTGGAGTACACCAGGACGGGCTTCCAGCGGACCGCCGAGGTGGCGACCGCGCCGGTGCCCAGCAGCACCAGCGGGGGCATCAGCTGGAGGTAGTAGTGGCCGAAGAAGTGGAAGCCCACGCTGACCGCGACGACCGAGGAGAGCAGCCACATCCACAGGTCGCCGGTGGAGCCGTGCTCCTCGCCGGCGGCGGGCAGCGGGCGGTGGCGGTACCTGAGCCAGAGCCGGCGGCCCACCGGCACCAGGAAGCCCAGGCCGGCCGCCGCCAGGATCGCCGAGTTGCCGAGCGCCCGGCCGGTCATCTGCAGCCAGGCGCCGCCGAAGGAGGCGTAGTCGCCGCTGCCGGTGACCACCCAGAAGAGGAAGCCCTTGGGCTTGGTCAGGATGACGGCGACCAGCGCTATCGGCAGGGTGAAGCCGAACGCGATCTTGAACAGGGCGGGGGGCCAGCGCACCCCGCGGTGCCGGGCGTCCTGGTAGAGCATCCAGAGCACCGGCAGCATCACCGCGCCGCCGGTCTGCTTGGTGAGCGAGCAGAGCGCCACCGCGATGCCCGCCGCCAGCCAGCGGCGCCGCTCGGCGTACCGGAAGGCGGCCACCATGGCCGGCAGCATGAAGACCTCGAAGGTGGCCGCCTGGGTGTCCTCCGGGGAGAGCCCGATGGAGACCAGCAGGTACAGCGCGCCCGCCGCGCCGCCGGCCCGGTTGCCCCAGCGGCCCCGGGCGATGGACGCCAGCAGGATCGCGGTGACCAGGTGCGCGACCACGGCCAGGGTGCGCAGCGGCCAGAGCGAGGTGGAGCCGAACACCGCGAAGCAGGCCTGGTACAGCCAGGGCAGCAGCGGCGGCTTGCGGTCGACCACCGTGTCGTACAGCACGCCGCCGTCGGCGAGCATCCGGGCCTGGGTGGCGAGGAAGCCCTCGTCGGGGCTCCAGACCGGCCGGACGAACGACGGGATGTGGGTCACCAGCGCCAGCAGCGCCAGCACGGGCACCAGCCGGGTCCAGTACCGCCCTCCGGCCCCGAAGCCGCCCTCGGGCAGCCGGAGCCCTGAGCGGACGCGGTCGGGCCATCGACCGGCCAGGGCGGCGGGACGGAAGCGGATGGGTGTCGGCACGGACGACAACCTACCGGGCGGGATGGGCCCGGGCAGTGTCGGTCCCGCCTTTCGGTGCGATTATCGGGCCGACCCGTGGCGAGCTGTTACAGGATCGGCACAATCGGGCCCGGCGTGGGCCGGAAAACGACGCGCCCCGACCGGAAGGGCCGGGGCGCGTCGTACGGCGGGGTGGGTCAGGCCTGGACGGGGGTGGCCTCCAGGCCGGCGGCCTTGGCCGCGAGGGCGGTGACCTGGCGGGCGATGTCCGCGGCGGTCAGGCCGATCTCGGCGAGGATCTCCGGACGCGAGGCGTGGTCCAGGAACTCCTGCGGGATGCCGAAGTCGCGCACCGGCACGTCCACGCCGGCGTCGCGCAGGGCCTGCGCGACGGCCGCGCCGACGCCGCCGACCCGGCCGTTGTCCTCGATGGTGACGACGGCCCGGTGCTCGGCCGCCAGGCCCGGCAGGGCGGCGTCCACCGGCTTGACCCAGCGCGGGTCGACCACGGTGGCGGTGACGCCCTCGGCGGCCAGCAGGTCGGCCACCTCCAGGCTGGTGGAGGCCATCGCGCCGACCGAGACGATCAGCACGTCCGCGCGGCGGCCGCCGTCGGCCGCCTCGCCGGCCTCGCGCAGCACGTCCATGCCGCCGATCCGGCCGACCGCGGGGACGGCCGGGCCGACCGTGCCCTTGGAGTAGCGGACCACGGTCGGGGCGTCCTTGACCTCGACGGCCTCGCGCAGCTGGGCGCGGACCTGGTCGGCGTCGCGCGGGGCGGCCAGCCGCAGGCCGGGGACGACCTGCAGGATCGACATGTCCCACATGCCGTTGTGCGAGGCGCCGTCGGTGCCGGTGACGCCCGCGCGGTCGAGGACGAAGGTCACGCCCAGCTTGTGCAGGGCGACGTCCATCAGCACCTGGTCGAAGGCGCGGTTGAGGAAGGTCGCGTACACCGCGACGACCGGGTGCAGCCCGCCGGTGGCGAGGCCCGCGGCGCTGGTGACGGCGTGCTGCTCGGCGATGCCGACGTCGAAGATGCGCTTCGGGAAGGCCTTGGCGAAGGGCGCCAGGCCCACCGGGTGGAGCATGGCCGCGGTGATGGCGACGATGTCCTCGCGCTCGTGCCCGAGGGCGACCATCTCCTCGCCGAAGACCGAGGTCCAGTCCTTGCCGGCGCTCTTGATCGGCAGGCCGGTCTCCGGGTGGATCACGCCGACCGCGTGGAAGCGGTCCTCGTCGTTGTTCTCGGCGGCGTGGTAGCCGCGGCCCTTCTCGGTGAGGCAGTGGACGATCACCGGGCCGCCGAAGCCGCGCGCCTTGGTCAGCGCGGACTCCAGGGCCTGCAGGTCGTGGCCGTCGATGGGGCCGATGTACTTGAGGCCGAGGTCCTCGAACATGCCCTGCGGGGCGATGAAGTCCTTGAGGCCCTTCTTGGCGCCGTGCAGGGTGTCGAACAGCTGCTGGCCGACCACCGGGGTGCGCTGGAGCGCGTCCTTGCCCCAGGACAGGAAGCGCTCGTAGCCCTGGGTGGTGCGCAGGGTGGCGAGGTGGTTGGCGAGTCCGCCGATGGTCGGGGAGTAGGACCGCTCGTTGTCGTTGACGACGATGACCAGCGGACGGCCGTCGGCGTCGGCGATGTTGTTGAGCGCCTCCCAGGCCATGCCGCCGGTGAGCGCGCCGTCGCCGATCACGGCGACCACCGGGTCCGGGCGGCCGAGCAGCTGGTTCGCCTTGGCCAGGCCGTCGGCGTACGAGAGCACGGTGGAGGCGTGCGAGTTCTCGATCACGTCGTGCTCGGACTCGGCGCGGGACGGGTAGCCGGACAGGCCGCCCTTCATCCGCAGCCGGGAGAAGTCCTGGCGGCCGGTGAGCAGCTTGTGGACGTAGCTCTGGTGGCCGGTGTCGAAGAGGATGCGGTCGCGCGGGGAGTCGAAGACCCGGTGCAGGGCGATGGTGAGCTCCACCACGCCGAGGTTGGGTCCGAGGTGTCCGCCGGTCTTGGAGACCTCCGTGACCAGGAAGGTCCGGATCTCCTCGGCCAGGGCGGCCAGCTGGCCGGGCGTGAGCCGGTCGAGATCGCGCGGTCCCCGAATGCGGGTCAGCAGGGCCACCCGTTCCTCCTCGTTCAGTGTTGCGGACCTCGGCCGGTCCGACGGGCGTCGCTGCCCTCTTCGCCTGGAACGATCCGACCGTCTCGGTTCGTGCCGACCGGTCGAGTCTAATGTCCGCCTGCCGGACGCCGAGCGGCGCGCCCGTACTCCGGCGGACGCGGCGACGATGTGCTAGACGATCCGCCGGACGCCGGCGCCGTGCGGAGGGGCCCCGGCCGGTGGCCGTCCGGGCCCTCGTACGGACCGTACGCGACCGGTGCGCTCAGCGCCCGATCGCGCCCGAGTCGCCCATCTCACTCATCACCAGGGCGAGCGCGCCGAGCACCTCGGCGCGTCCGCCCAGGGTGCCGGGGACGATCGAGAGCTGCCGCGCGGCGCTGGGGATGGCGTAGCGGGCGACGGAGTCCCGGATCGGGGCGAGCACCAGCTCACCGGCCTCGGCGAGGTCTCCGCCGAGGATGACGCGGCGGGGGTTCAGGAGGTTGCAGAGGGTCGCCACGCCGCTGCCGATCTGCCGGCCGGCGTCGGCGATCACCCGGCGGCAGCCCAGGTCGCCCTGGTGGGCGAGCTCGACCACCTGGGGCAGGGTGAGGTCGGGGCCGAGGTTGGCGTTGAGCAGGCCGAGCAGGTAGCGGGAGCCCACGAAGGTCTCCAGGCAACCGCGGTTGCCGCAGCGGCAGACCGGCCCGGCCTCGTCCAGCGTGATGTGCCCTATCTCACCCGCGGTGCCGCCGGGGCCTCGGTAGATCTGCCCGTTGATCACCAGGCCGGAGCCGACGCCGCTGGCGACCTTGATGTAGGCGAGGTCGCTCAGGCCCCGTCCGGCGCCCCAGACCAGCTCGCCGAGCGCACCCAGGTTGGCGTCGTTGTCGACGTGGACCGGCATGCCGAGCCGATCGGCCAGCTCCCGGCCGGGGGCGATGCCGGTCCAGCCGGGCAGGATCGCGGTGGAGCCGAGCGCGCCGGTCTCCACGTCGATCGGGCCGGGCACGCCCAGGCCGACGCCGATCACCTTGTCCGGGCGGAACCCGGCCTCCTCCAGCAGCCGGGCGACCAGCGCCTCGGCCCGGTCGAAGCCCTGGGCGGCGGAGACGTCCACGTCGATCGGGGCGCTCTCCTCGGCCAGCACCCGGTGGGCGAGGTTGCCGACCGCGACCCGCAGGTGGGTGTGGCCGAAGTCGATGCCGACCACGATCCCGGCGTCACCGCTGAGCGAGACGCTGCGGGCCCGGCGCCCGCCGGAGGAGGTGTCGGCGACCACGACGGTGCCGCTCTCCTTGAGCTCGCGCACGATGTTGGAGACGGTGGCGGCCGAGAGGCCGGTGCTGCGCGCGATCTCGGCCTGGGTCAGCGACCCGGCCATCCGCACCGCGCGCAGGACGCGTTCGAGGTTCGCCCGGTGCAGCGAGGACTGCGATCCCGGTGTGTCCGTCGACATGCTTTTCTCCACCCCTCCAAGGGCACGGGAACCCCTCGCCCGGGTGTTCGCCTTCGTTCAACCCCTGAAAGCCTATTCCCCGAGAGCCCGCCGGGGCGCGTCGATCGGTCGGATCACGGCCAGCGGGCCCCGGCGCCGCACGCCCGGACCGTCCGGGTCCGGTGCACGGCCCGGCCCAGCTCAGCGGCCCGGTGCGGGGCCCGGGAGACGCCTGGGACCGGCCGAAAACTGCTCACCCGTACGATGGTGCCCAATCTCACCCGTCCCATGACTCCGGACGCGTCCGGGGAGGGGGACAAATCCAGACATGACGGGGAATCAGATGGCAGGGGATCACCCGACGCCCGGGGCAGGCGAAACGCCCGGCAGCGGTGCGCAGGAGAGCCGGGGGGTCCCGCTGGGCCGCAAGCCCGGCGTCGACCCGGCGGCCGTGGCCGACCAGATGACACAGCTGGGCGGCGCGCCGGTGCCGGCCCAGGGCGCGCCGGCCGCGCCGAGCACTCCTCCGGCGGCCCCGCCCGCCCCGCCGGCCGCTCCGGCACCGGGCACGCCCGCGCCGGGCACCGAGTACGCCTACGCGCCGACCGCCGCGTTCCCCTCCCAGCCGCCCGGCACGACGCCCCCCATGGGCACCCCGGCGGGCGCCCCGGTCGGCCCGTTCGACCCGGCCCCGACCCCCTCCCCCTTCCCGGCCCAGGGCGGCCCGTACGGCTACGCCGCCCCGCCGGCGCCCGGCCCCGCGACGGACGGCTACGGCTACCCGGCGGGCGGCCAGCACGTCACCCCGCCGTACGGCTTCCCCGGCCCGCCGGCGCCCGTCGCCCGGCAGCGCAACCCCGTGATGCTCTGGGGCGGCATCATCGGCTCCGTCCTGGTGGTGGCCATCATCGCCGGCCTGGTCGTGCTCTTCGGCGGTGACGACGACGACAAGAAGGACGACCCGGTCGCCTCCACCGCGGGCACCACCGGCGGCGCGAGCTCCACCGGCACCGGCGGCACCACGACGGGTTCGAGCAGCGGCGGTACGGCCACGGGCGGCGGCGGCACCAAGGCCGGCACCTACGCGCTGTCCTGGAGCGCCCCCAAGTCCGCCACGTCGAGCTCCGGCTCGCTGCTGGCGGTCTGGGGCACCGACAAGGTCATCGTCCGCGGCGACACCAACGGCATCAAGGCCTACAACTCCTCCGACGGCAAGGAGGCGTGGAGCATCACGCCGCCGGCCGGGACGAAGGAGTTCTGCTCCATGTCGTACGGCATGAACTCCAACAAGATCGCCGCGGTCTCCCTCAACACCGGCGACAGCGACTGCTCCACCATCGGCGCGGTCGACGTCGCCAACGGCAAGCTGCTCTGGTCGGCCAAGGTCTCCACCACGCGGCTCTCCTCGCCGTCGCTGAGCCTGACCGACAACGTCATCGTCGTCGGCGGCTCCAGCGCCTTCGGCGCCGTCAAGATCACCGACGGCAGCGCGGCCTGGCAGTACACCCCGCGCGACAAGTCCTGCAGCCTGTACGGCGAGGCGGCCGGCACCCAGCTGGTCGTCAGCGACCGCTGCTACGGCGGCAGCGGGCCCAAGTCCACGCTGACCGTCCTGGACGCGGAGAGCGGCAAGGCCGCCAGCCAGGCCATGACGCTGGAGGGCACCATCGAGCGCGTCGAGAAGGTCATCTCCGACAAGCCGCTCGTGGTGGAGATGGCCAGCGGCGTCAACGGCGACTACATCCTGTCCTTCGACAAGGACAACAAGCCGATCGCCAAGATGCCGACCAAGGAGGCCGGCTCGGACAGCCTGCGCCTGTCCGGCACCTCGGAGCCGTACACCCTCAACATCGTCAGCGGCACCACGCTGTACGTCCAGGTCGACGCCTCCGCCAAGGGCTCGATCAACGCCTACGACCTGACCACCGGCAAGCGCCTGTGGTCCGCGGCCGGCACCACCGAGCGCGGTCTGCGGCTGATCTCCGGCACGGACAAGGAGGGCAAGGTCCGGGCGGTGGCCGTCAACGGCTACGGCAAGGAGTCCAAGGTCGTCCAGCTCAACCCGGCCGACGGCGCGGTCACCGACCTCGGCCCGATCGGGGAGATCAAGAGCTCGCTGATCTCGCTCAGCTCCACCGAGTACATCCTGCGCAGCGACGGCACGCTGGCGGCGTTCCCGCGCAGCAGCGGCTACGACACCCCGGTGGCGATGTTCGCCAAGAAGTGACGCCCGCCGGGACGCGGGGAAGTGAGGCGCCGTGAGCCGAGCCCGGCTCAGGCCCTGACGAGGGGCGGTGCGGACCGTACGGGTCCGCACCGCCCCGGCGTATTCCGGCGGCCTCGGACGGCGGACGTGGGAGGATGCCAGGCATCAGCCTGACGAAGGAGTCCTGCGAGTGCCCGGCACCAACCTGACCCGTGAAGAGGCCCGTACCCGGGCCGCGCTCCTGCACGTGGACGCGTACGACATCGAGCTCGACCTCGGCTCGGCCCGCGACGGCGGCAACTTCCGGTCCACCACCGTGGTCCGGTTCACCGCCACCACCCCCGGCGCCGCCACCTTCATCGACCTCGTCGCTCCGGGCGTCGAGGAGATCGTGCTCAACGGCGAGCGGCTGCCCGTGGACAGCTTCGCCGACAGCCGGATCCCGCTGCCGGACCTGCGCGCGGAGAACGAGCTGCGCGTGGTCGCCGACTGCGCCTACACCAACACCGGTGAGGGTCTGCACCGCTTCGTCGACCCGGTCGACGGGGAGACCTACCTCTACACCCAGTTCGAGGTACCGGACGCCCGCCGCGTCTTCGCCTCCTTCGAACAGCCCGACCTCAAGGCCGCGTTCACCTTCACCGTGACCGCGCCCAAGGGCTGGGCCGTGGTCTCCAACTCCCCCACCCCGGTCCCGGCCGGCGAGGGCGACACCCAGGTCTGGAAGTTCGAGCCGACCCCGCGGATGTCCACCTACGTCACCGCGCTGATCGCCGGCCCGTACGTCGGCGTGTTCGACGCGTACGAGAAGGACGGCCGGAAGGTCCCGCTGGGCGTCTACTGCCGCCCCTCGCTGCGGGAGTTCCTGGACGCCGACGCGATCTTCGAGGTCACCCGGCAGGGCTTCGACTTCTTCGAGGAGAAGTTCGACTTCGCCTACCCGTTCGCCAAGTACGACCAGCTGTTCGTCCCGGAGTTCAACGCCGGCGCGATGGAGAACGCGGGCGCCGTCACCCTGCGCGACCAGTACGTGTTCCGGTCCAAGGTGACCGACGCCGCGTACGAGGCGCGCGCCGCGACGATCCTGCACGAGCTGGCCCACATGTGGTTCGGCGACCTGGTCACCATGGAGTGGTGGGACGACCTCTGGCTCAACGAGTCGTTCGCCACCTTCGCCGAGGCCGTCTGCCAGGCCGAGGCCCCCGGCTCGCGCTGGCCGCACTCCTGGACCACCTTCGCCAACCAGATGAAGACCTGGGCGTACCGGCAGGACCAGCTGCCGTCCACCCACCCGATCATGGCGGACATCCGCGACCTGGAGGACGTCCAGGTCAACTTCGACGGCATCACCTACGCCAAGGGCGCCTCGGTGCTCAAGCAGCTGGTGGCCTACGTCGGCCAGGACGCCTTCTTCAAGGGCGTGCAGGCGTACTTCAAGCGCCACGCCTGGGGCAACACCCGCCTCAGCGACCTGCTCGGCGCCCTGGAGGAGGCCAGCGGACGCGACCTCAAGACGTGGTCCAAGGCCTGGCTGGAGACCGCCGGCATCAACGTGCTGCACCCCTCCATCGTGCTGAACACCGACGGCGAGATCGAGTCCTTCACCGTCCTGCAGGAGGCCCCCGCGCTGCCCGCCGGCGCCAAGGGCGAGGCCGTGCTCCGCCCCCACCGCATCGCCATCGGCCTGTACGAGCTGACCGACGGCAAGCTGGTCCGCACCGACCGGATCGAGCTGGACGTCGACGGCCCGCGCACCGAGGTGCCGGAGCTGGTCGGCAGGCACCGCCCCACCGTCGTCCTGCTCAACGACGACGACCTCTCCTACGCCAAGGTCCGCCTCGACGAGGACTCGCTGGCCGCCGTCACCGAGCACCTCGGCGCCTTCACCGACTCGCTGCCGCGCGCCCTGTGCTGGGCCTCCGCCTGGGACATGACCCGCGACGGCGAACTGGCCACCCGCGACTACCTGGCGCTGGCCCTGTCCGGCCTCGCCCGGGAGACCGACATCGGCGTCGTCCAGTCGGTGCACCGCCAGGTCAAGCTCGCCCTCGACGCCTACGCCGACCCGAACTGGCGCGAGCAGGGCCTCGCCCGCTGGGCCGAGGCCGCCGAGGAGGCGCTGCGCGCCGCCGAGCCGGGCAGCGACCACCAGCTCGCCTGGGCCCGCGCGCTCGCCTCGGTCGCCCGCACCGACGGCCAGCTCGGCCTGCTCGCCGGGCTGCTCGACGGCACGGCCGAGATCAAGGGCCTCGCCGTGGACACCGAGCTGCGCTGGACCCTGCTCGTCCGGCTCGCCGCCACCGGCCGCGCCGACGAGGCGGCGATCGCCGCCGAGCTCGCCCGCGACAACACCGCGGCCGGCCAGGAGCACGCGGCCACCTGCCGCGCCGCCCGTCCGACCGCCGAGGCCAAGGCGCAGGCGTGGGCCTCGGTCGTGGAGTCGGACAAGCTCACCAACTACGTCCAGGAGGCCGTGATCGCCGGCTTCCAGCAGGCCGACCAGCGCGAGCTGCTGGCGCCGTACACCGCCAAGTACTTCGCGGCGGTCAAGGGCGTCTGGGAGAGCCGCAGCCACGAGATCTCGCAGCAGATCATCGTCGGGCTGTACCCGGCGTTCCAGGTGGAGCAGGCCACCCTGGACGCCACCGACGCCTGGCTGGAGTCGGCGCAGCCGGCCCCGGCGCTGCGCCGGCAGGTCATCGAGTCGCGGGCCGGCGTCGAGCGGGCCCTGAAGGCGCAGGCGGCCGACCGCGCGGCCGGCGCCCGGGCGCTGGGGCACTGACGCGCTGACGCACCGAGGATCCGCGCGGGCGCGACGGCGCCCGCGCGGGGCCCGGCGCGAGCGAGCCGAAGGGGCGCGAGCAGAGCCCGGTCACCCGAGCCCGCGAGCGAGCCGAAGGGGCGCGCCGGTGCCGAAAGGGAGCGAGCGAGGAGGCCCCGAGGGACGAGGGGCATTGGAGCGTGGGGGCACCTCCCGGCCGCCAGGCTGGGGGACGTCGGCACCGGAGCAGAGCGCCCCGGAGGCGAGCCGAGCACCAAAAGAGCAGACAGGGGCGGCGGACGTTCGAACGTCCCCCGCCCCCGGAGTGTGGGAGAGTGTGTGGTTGTACGGGACAAAATAATATTTTAAATTGCACACAGGGTGGCGGCGGGG
>NZ_JBSGFD010000098.1:0-30784 GCF_053603215.1 Kitasatospora sp. NPDC004240
CTGAAAGCGCCGGTCGAGTGGTGATCGCCGTGGACCCCCGCAACACCTCCCGCACCTGCACCGAATGCGGGCACGTCGCGCCGGAGAACCGGCCCACACAGGAAAAGTTCCACTGCGTCGCCTGCGGCCACACGGCCAACGCTGACACAGTCGGAGCCACCAACGTTCTACGGGCCGGGCTGGTCCGTCGCAACGCCCGGAAGGGCTAGCGAGAAGCCCCCTCATTTATGAGGGGGAGGAGTCACCATGTCGCCGTACGAGATCATGTCCTACAGCTCCCCGTCGAACGGGGAGGGGCCCCGCACCCGGCAGCCGGCCTTCCTGTTCCGCGTGATTCATCCGGACCTTCCTTTTTGGAGAGACCGCTCGTGTCCGAATTCCTGGCCCGTCTGATCGACCTCTGCCCGCCCGACGAGGCGCCCGGGGCCGCAGTCTCCTGGGAGGCTCTGGAGGCCCGTCTGGGATTCCGGCTGCCGGCCGACTACAAGGAGTTGGTCGGCCGGTACGGTCCTGGCTCGTTCGACGAATTCCTCTCCGTCGTCCAGCCGGAGTCCGCGTACAGGTCCTTGGACCTCGAAGCCCAGATCGAGTCGGCGCGCTCCTCGCTGCGGAGCATGGCGAAGGCGAACGAGGGCGTCGAGGGCTGGCCGCCCCGGCATCCGGTGGAGTCGCTGACGCCGGTCTGCAGGACCGAGAGCGGTCAGATCGTCTACTGGGTGCGCGAGTGCCCGGACGAGCCGGACACCTGGACGATCGCGGTCAACGAATCACGGGGGATCCGATTCGAGTATTTCGACGGCGGAGTCGTCGAGTTCCTGGTGAAGGTGCTCTCCGGCGAGTTCGGGGTTTCGTTCTTCGTGGAATTCCCCGGTGAAGAGCCGGAATTCGAATCCTTCTGAGAGCCGCGCGGGAATCCGGATGAAGCCTCGCGTGGTCGCCTGGTCGCCGCCGTGGCGGCCGGTGCGCAGGAAGTCGGACCGGCCGACTTCTTGCGCCGAGCCGTGAGCCCGCCGGTCACGTCCCCGCCGGTCACGTCCCGGTCACGCCCGCCCTGCCACCCTGACGGCGAGCCGCCGTACGGGTCGGCGGAGGAGCGAGCGGAAGGGGAACACCGTGAGAAGGTCCCTGGTGGCCGCACTGGCCGCGTCCGTGATGGCCGCCCTGCTGGTCGGGACGGAGCTTCCCGGGGTGGCGACGGCGGCCTCGACGTACTGCAACCAGAGCGCACCGAACGACTCGCTGCTGTTCTACCGGAGCGACAACGGCCAGGCGGGGACGGGGACCCTGGTGGCGGGGCAGTGGCAGCAGACCGCGGCGCGGCAGCTCCCGGCGGGGTACACGCACGCCGCCGCGAGCCGGGACTCGCTGCTGCTGTACAACGCGAACACCGGGACCGGTGAGTCCGGCACCTTCACGAACGGCACCTACACCCGGGTCCAGACCTACGACGACTTCTCGACCGGGTGGAGCGATGTCGAGGCGACGGGTGACTCGGTGCTCTTCTACCAGGCCGGCACCGGCAAGGGCGGCACCGGCACCCTGAAGGGTGGCGTGTACCAGGAGGTGCGGCAGTACGACGACTTCGCCGTGAACTGGGGCAGCATCGCCGGCTCCTGCGACACCATGGCGTTCGCGTCCGGCCAGGGCCAGGCCACGGGCGACCTGGGCTACGGCACCCTGCAGAACGGCGTCTACCAGCACGTGGGTGACCGGCAGGGCGAGCCGTCCCTGGGCAGCCTGGTCGCCACCAGGGACACGGCACTGGCGCTGGCGCCGAACGGCTCCCAGCTCCAGGCCCGGGTGGCCTCGGCGACCGACGGCCGGGTGGGCAGCTTCCAGACGATCGGTACGACCGGCATCTGGGAGGACACCGGCCGGACCTCGGACAGCGTGTTCTTCTACCGGAGCGACGGGACCGCCTGGACCTCGACGCTGAGCGGTGGCACCTACGCCAACGTCGGCCCGGTCGCCAACGTCTCCTCGGGGTGGACGCTCATCGAGGGCGGCGTGTAGGCGCGAGTTCTATCGAGGGTGCTGCAGCAGGCGGACCATCCTGCGGTGGCCGGGGAGCAGGCGGTATCCCAGGGCCGCGTTCACGGCCAGCATCGGGGCATTGCCCGCCTCGACCTCGGTGCGCAGGCGCCGGATGCCCGCAGCGGCGAGCCGGCGGGCGGCGGTGAGCTTGAGGGCCCGGGCCAGCCCCCGGCCGCGCCAGTCGGGGTGGACGGCGGTGTAGTCGACGTACGCGGTGTCCCGCTGCTCGGTGTGCTGGACGGCGGTGACGCCGACGAGGGCGGCCCCGGCGTGGGCGGTGAACACCCAGTCCGGGCGGCAGGCCGGGCCGTCGAGCACCTCGGCGCGCCAGGTGGCGAGGTCGGGCAGGGCGTCCACGAAGCCGGGGTTGTCGGGCAGGGTGAGCCGGTACAGCTCGTGGAGCCGGGCTGCCGCGTCCGGGGCCGGATCGGTGGCGAGCGTGCCGAGCGCGATGCCCGGGAGCGAGGGCGGCTCACCGGCGACGAGGTCGGTCTCGGCGCCCAGGAGGTGGGCGTCGACCACGTGCCCGCGCTCCAGCAGCAGCCGTAGTCGTCCGGGCTCGTCGTCGGGCAGCTCGCCGAGCAGTCGGGTGGCGCCGGTCGAGGTGGCCCACTGCTCCAACGCGCCGACGAGCTCGCTGTACAGGGAGTCCGGCTGCCCCTCGGCGAGGATCGCCGTACTGGCCAGATCGCCGGGCGGCGTCCACGGTGCGCGCCAAGCGGTGGCGAAGCCCAGTGCCTCATCCCCGGCCGATACGGCCAGCAGGCGGACGCGCCCGTGGCCGGTCAACTGCTGCTCCCCGTCGAGCTCTAAGGCGTTCGACCTGGGCAATGCGGCGTCCTGGGCGGCGAGTTCACCTGCCGAGGTGCCCAACAGACGGGCCAGCGAGGGGTAGTCGTCGGGTGTGCGCAGCGCGCGGATGCTCGGCCGGTCGGTCACGCGGGCGAGATTAGGCGGCGGGTGGCCCCGGCGCGAGCGGATTTCTCCCGCACCCGCGCCGGGGCCCGTTCGGTCATCGCCCAAGCGTCAGCTGGTGGCGATCGCGGTGTCGTCGATCACGAAGCTCGTCTGCAGCGAGGAGTCCTCGGTGCCGGTGAACTTCAGGGTGACGCTCTGGCCCGCGTAGGCCGAGAGGTCGAAGGTGCGCAGCTGGTAGCCGGAGGCCGCGTCCGCGTTGGAGTAGGTCTTCAGGCTGGTGCCGTTCACCGTGACGTTGAGCTTGTCGTAGACCGTGGAGCCGGACTCGTTGGTGTCGATGTGCAGGTAGAAGGAGAGCGTCGCCTTGCAGCCGGCCGGGATGGTGACGGTCTGCTGGAGGGTGTCGGTGTGGGTCGAGCCGTAGCCGTTCAGCCAGGCCTTCCACGAACCGCTCTTCGGCGCCTGCGAGGAGCTGTTGTCCACCACGCCGCTGGAGGAGGTCCACGGCGAGGCGCTGCCGGTCTCGAAGCCCGCGTTGCCCAGCAGTTGCGCCGGGGTGCAGGTGCCGCCGGTGCCGCTGACGGTCCAGCCGAAGGACGTGGTGCCGGTGCGGCCCGCCGAGTCGCGGACGGTGACCGTGACGGTGGAGGTCGCCGCGGTGGTGGCGGTGCCGGTGATGAGGCCGGTGGAGGCGTTGATCGAC
This sequence comes from Kitasatospora sp. NPDC004240, assembly GCF_053603215.1. Taxonomy (NCBI): domain Bacteria; kingdom Bacillati; phylum Actinomycetota; class Actinomycetes; order Kitasatosporales; family Streptomycetaceae; genus Kitasatospora; species Kitasatospora sp. NPDC004240. The sequence goes on from NZ_JBSGFD010000098.1 coordinate 3,656, forward strand.
AGGCCGGCGGGCAGGCCGGTGGCCGAGTAGGTCAGCGGCGCGGTGCCGCCGGTGGCCTGGATCTGCAGGTTGACCGAACCGTTCACGGTGGTGGTCTGGCTGCCGGGGTTGGCGACCGTGACGGTGCCGGTGCCGGCGGGCTTGGTGAGCAGGCAGCCGGCGACGTTGAGGTCGATGACGCGGCCGGAGCCGAGGCAGGTGGTGAACCAGTACGTCTGCTCGCCGTAGCTCTGGCCCTTGTAGGCCTTGGTGGTGCCGTCGGCGGCGACCTCGCACGGGTTGTTGAGCGTGCACATCGCGCCGTCGTCGTTACCGGTGTTGTTGATGCCGATGACCTTCTTGGTGGCCGTGTCGACGATCGGGGAACCGGAGGTCCCGTGGGTGGTGTTGCAGCCGGAGCTGTAGCGGATCGCGTCGCGCCAGGTCCACTGGTCCTCGCGGAGGGTGTCGACGAACCCGTTGACCGAGCAGTTCCACACCTGCTTCCAGTACGAGGAGGGTATGTACATCGCGGTGCCGTCGGCGGGGCGGACGTCGCTGATGGTCAGCGCGGTGGCGCCGTACTTGGAGCTGATCGAGGAGAAGGTCTCGTTCAGCTGGTACAGGGCGACGTCGGTGCCGGTCATGGTGGCGTACAGGATCTTGTCCGCCTGCACGGTGCCGAGCGAGGAACCGGACGCGCTGAGCAGGGTGCCGCTGCGGCTGGCGGTGACGTTCTGGATCACCTGACCCGCCGTCGGCATGGTCGGCAGGCAGTGCCCGTTGGTGAGCATCAGGGCCCGGTCGGTCTCCACCGACGAGGGGTAACGCACCAGCGAGGCCGAACAGTTGCTCAGCGCGATGGTCGAGGCCAGGTCGGCGGCCCGTACCGCCGTCGCACCCTGCCCCGCCGCCTGTGCCGGCGACGCCATGGCGGTCAGCGCACCCGCGACCACCGCACCCGCGCCGGCCACGGCGACAACTCTCTTGAACATGGCTCTCCTTGTGGGGGATTCACGGGTGCACGACCGATCGCGGACACCCGCGCCGCACGAACCTGCCATGGTCACTTCAAACGGTCAATCGTCCGGACGGAATTCACGCCATCGATTCCGGTGGCACCCGACGGTGCGGAAAGGGACATCGCACACGGAAGAAGCCACCTCAACAGCACTGTCGGGCAGTGCTGTTGAGGTGGCGTCGGATGGGTGGCGGGCCGAGTCCGGGAGGGGGCTAGTCGGTCGGCCTGGGGTGGCCGGTGCCGGCGTGGACGATCCAGCCCGTTCTACTCACGTCGTCGATGAGGTGCCAGATGCGTCCGCCGCCGGTGACCTCGTACTGCCGGCGCTCCAGTTGCAGGCCCTTGAAGCCTCCGGTGCCCAACGCCCCCTTGAGGCGGTGGTGGCGGTGGGGGTGATCGGTCGAGCGGGGTGCGGTGCGGATCGCCTCGAAGGCCCGCCGCAGGTTGCTGGCGGCGTGGCGGCTCAGCTGCTCCCACCCGTCGGCGGCTTCCGTGGTCGCGAAGCGGAGGTCGAACTCGGTGTCGACCGCAGGGGGAGCCGCCCGGTCCCCGCGCTTGGGGCTCATCCGGCCTCCTCGGGGACCGGGGCCGGTCCGAGGTCGGCGTCGGGCTCGCGGGTGAGAAGCGCGTGGAGGGCCGGATCGGCGTGGATCTCGGCGCTGTGGCGCCACTGGGTGAGCAGGGTCGCGAGCGGGGCGAGGTTGTCCAGGGCGGCCGCGCCGCGTGCGGTGTCCACCAGTTCGGCGAGCAGCGTGTCGATGTCGTCCGGGGGGAGGAACGTCACCCAGGGCAGGGCCTCGGGCAGGGCGGCGCGCAGGGCGGCGGTGTTCTCGGTGCGGACCAGCCCGGCGAGCAGCCGTGCGGTGAAGTCGACGACCGTGGCGTCCTGTTCCAACTGGTCGACCCGCATCAGGGCGAGGTCGCCCGCGTCGCGTCTGCGCAGTCGCAGCGCGCGGACCGCGTCGAGTCTGCGTGTGGTCGCGGCGGGCCGGTGGAGCAGCTCGCTGAAGGGGACGTCCTCGTAGGCCGCAGTCATGACATCCACACTAGCTCGGATGTCGGGTCGGGCGGTACGTCCGGTGCCTCGCGGCGGCCGGAGGGTCAGGCCTCTTCGCGGGGGATCCGGTGGTGCCACTCGCGGGTGCGGACGGGGGTGCCGGCTTCGAGGGCGGTGAGGCGGGTGTGGACGGTCAGGTGGGTGGCGTCGCAGCGGAGTTCGGTGCGGGTGTGGACGGTGACGTCCCAGCCGATGTCGGGGCGTTCGAGGCGGACGGTGCGGTCGGTGCGGGTCTCGGCGCTGAGCGGGTCGCCGGCGAGGACGCGGTGGGCGGTGACGGTGTGCTCGTCGCGGACCAGGCCGTCGGGGTGGGTGCGGGTGCCGTCGGTGGCGGGGCCGAGTTCGGTGCGCCACTCGTGGCGGGCCAGGTCGTGGACGGTGAGCCGCTCGGGGCGGGCGGTGAGGGGTTCGGTGAGGTGGATCGCGGGCGGCGGCGGCAGCTCGGGGGCGGCCGGCGCGTACGGCGGGGCGTCGCCGCCGGCGGCGAGGTGGCGTACGGGGAGGGTGAGCGTGCCGTGGGACGGGTCGACGTCGTAGCCGGTGGGCTCGGCGGCGGGCCAGACCCAGGGCCAGTACGCGGAGGAGAGCGCCAGCCTCAGCCGGTGGCCGGCCGGGAAGCTGTGGCCGGCGGCGGCGAGCTCGACGGCGGTCTCGGTGGTGGTGGGGCGCAGCACGCCGCGGGTGACCAGGGTGGAGGTGCCGTCCGGGGCGACGTCGCAGAGCCGGGCGGCGACCAGGCCGGGGACGGCGGCGAGCCGCAGCAGGACGGCGGGCGCGCCGAGGATCTCCACCGGCTCGGGCAGCGGGGCGGAGTCGAAGCAGACCGAGCGGCCGTCCTCCTCGCGCTGGTCGGGCGGCAGGTCGGCGGCGCTGCCGTGCGGGGTGTACGCGCCGGCGGCGAGGCCGGTGTGCTGGGGGGAGCGGACGTGGACCCAGCGGTCCTCGGAGGCGGTGCCGGCGGTGCGCAGCGGGCCGTCGAGGCCGTAGTGGATCTCGCGGACGTCGGGGGAGGGCCAGCTGTCCTCGGCGATCCAGCGTCCGCCGAGGCGGGCCCGTAGGACGGGCTCCTTGAGCACACCGGTGTCCATGTCGCGCAGCCAGTGGTCGAACCAGCGCAGCGTCTCGGGCAGCACCTCGTCGGGCAGGCCGTGCGGCCAGGGGCCGATCACGCCGTGGGTGGCGGGTTCGGCGAGCAGCCGCAGGACGGCGGAGCAGGACGGATCGCCCCAGCCGCTGACGACGAGGGTGGGGACGGCGCTGGCGGAGGCCGAGGCGGCGGCCGGGGTGGCGGGCTCCAGGGCGTCGAGGCGTTCCAGCCAGCGGGTGCGCCAGGCGTCGCCGACGTGCAGCGGGTCGGGCGGGAGGGCCGCGGCGGCGAGGTCGGCGGCGGTGCGGGTGTGCAGGTCCTCGGCGAGGAGGGCGCCGCCGAGCCGGTGGCCGGGCGGGGTGGGGCAGGCGGCGACCACGGCCCGGACGGTCCCGGGGAGGCGGGCGGCGAGCAGCAGGGCGGTGTCGCCGGCCCAGCCGTGGCCGAGCAGGCCGGCCCGGCCGTCGCACCAGGGGCGGGCGGCGAGGTGGCGGACGACCTCGGTGCCGTCCTCCAGGGCCTGTTCGAAGTCGCCGGCGACGCCGTCGGAGTTGCCGTGGCCGCGGACGTCGACCCGGGCGCAGGCGTAGCCGTGGCCCGCGTACCAGGGGTGGCGGCGGGCGTCGTCGGCGGCGGTGCGGTCGCCGAGGCGGTCGGGGGAGTACTCGACCAGGACGGGGACGGGCTCGTCGGTCACCGGGCGCCAGAGCCGGGCGGCCAGCTCGGTGCCGTCGGGGAGGGGGACGCGCAGGTCCTCCCGCGTGGTGCGGTACGGCAGGGGCGCGGACGGCAGGGGTGAGGGGGACGTGGGTGACAGGGGTGCGGGCGACAGGGGTGCGGGCGACGACATGGCGGCTCCCAGCGGGGTCCCGGGGCGGTGCGCGGTACGGGCGGCGCAGGGGTGCCCGTACCGCGCGGTGGTCGGCAATCCGACAGTAGGGGACGAACCCGTCGATTTCCTCCCGAGCCGTGACCCGCGGGGCCCGCCCGGACCCCGCCGGCCCCGGAGCCCCGGAGACCGCGGAACGGATTCGCACACCTGGCAGTGACAGCCTTGTAATTGCGCATGACTTGCAAGTACGTACGCGACGGGGGAAAGATGGCCCGGCTCAGCCCGTCTCCCCCGAAAGGACACCAGGATGTCCAGCCCCGCCGAGGCCGCCACGCCCGTCAGATGGCGCGACCGGCTCACCCGCGACGAGTGGATCCGCCTGGCCGGTATGGGCGGTTTCATCCTCGCGCTGCACGTGATCGGCTGGTTCACGCTGCTCGCGGTGATCGCGCCCGAGCACTACGACGTCGGCGGCCAGGTGTTCGGCGCCGGCATGGGTCTGACCGCCTACACCCTCGGCATGCGGCACGCCTTCGACGCGGACCACATCGCCGCCATCGACAACACCACCCGCAAGCTGATGGGCCAGGGCAAGCGCCCGCTCTCGGTCGGGTTCTGGTTCTCGCTCGGCCACTCGTCCATCGTCTTCGGCCTCTGCGCGCTGCTCGCCTTCGGCATCCAGTCGCTGGCCGGGCAGGTCGAGTCGGACGACTCCACCCTGCACGAGGCCACCGGCCTGATCGGCGTCACCGTCTCGGGGACCTTCCTGCTGCTGATCGGCCTGATCAACCTGGGCGCCTTCAACGGCATCCTCAAGGTCTTCCGCCGGATGCGCCAGGGCGAGTTCGACGAGGCGGAGCTGGAGGCCCAGCTCGACAAGCGCGGCTTCCTCAACCGGATCCTCGGCCGGGTGACCAGGGCGGTCACCAAGCCCTGGCACATGTACCCGGTCGGCCTGCTGTTCGGCCTGGGCTTCGACACCGCCACCGAGGTGTCCCTGCTGGTGCTGGCCGGCGGCGCGGCGGCCTTCCAGCTGCCCTGGTACGCCCTGCTGGTGCTGCCGGTGCTGTTCGCGGCCGGGATGAGCCTGCTGGACACGATCGACGGCTCGTTCATGAACTTCGCCTACGAGTGGGCGCTGTCCAAGCCGGTCCGCAAGGTGTACTACAACCTGACCGTCACCGGGCTCTCGGTGCTGGTGGCGCTGGTCATCGGCTCGGTCGAGCTGATCGGGCTGCTCGGCGAGAAGCTGGAGATCACCAGCGGGCCGGTCGCCTGGATCGGCGAGCTGGACCTGGAGTACGTCGGCTACGCCATCGTCGGCCTGTTCGTGGTCACCTGGGCGGCGGCGGTCGGCTACTGGAAGCTCGCCAAGGTCGAGGAGAAGTGGACGGCGGCGCTGGCCCGGCCGGCCGCGCTGGCCGAGTCCGAGTAGGACGGATCCCGCGTACGCACGAGGAGAGGCCGGTCCGGGGGCGCACCCCCGGGCCGGCCTCTCCCGCGTCCTCCTCCGGTCCCTCATCGGTGGGACGTCGGCTCGGTACCGCGGGTCCACCCGGCCCACCGGCCTCGGCGCCGGTGAACGCGAACCGCTGCGCCTGCTCCCCACCGGCTGCACCGACGACGCGGCGGCCGAGCGCCTCGGCGCCCCCGTGCGGACGGTCCGCCGGCGGACGGCGGCGCCGATGGAACGGCTGGACGCGGCCGGCCGGTTCGAGGCCGGGCCGAAGGCGGCGCAGCGGGGTCGGCTCCGATCCGACGGACCGTCAACCATGGCGTCCCGATTGATCTTCGTGCCGTCATCGCGCCATGCAACGGCCTCGCAACAGGACCGCTCCGGGCGGCGTGCGCCCGGCCGTCCGGTGGGTAGGGTGCGGGCGGGCCGTCCACGGCGGGCGGCGCGGGTCGGGAGGTGGGGCGGATGACGTCGGCCAAGGCACGCTGGGTGGTCGCGGCCCTGAGCTCGCTGGTCACCTTCGTGGTGGTGGTGTCGGCCGGACGCGCCGCCGACCCCGGGTGGCTGCCGAAGGGTGACGCCGGATGGGGCGTCCTCGCCGGCTTCGCGGCGGTCGCCGCGGCGGCGGTCCTGGCGGCGGGCGGCTGGTGGGCGGGGCAGGCGGCGGGTGGCGGGGCGGCCCCGCGGCGGCAGGTGCGCCAGCGGGCCGTGGCCGCCGACGAGGCCGAGATCGACCAGTCCGCCGGCGGCGGGAGCGGCCCCGCGGCCCACCGGGCCGACGTCGACCAGGACGCCAGGGCGACCGGCAAGGCGAAGATCAGGCAGTCCGGAGGGGACCGGCGGTCGTGAAGGCGGCGGACGATCCGAAGCGGCGGCCGTTCATCGAGCGGTGCACGAAGGTGTTTTCACGGACCGTGAGGGAATCCCGGGCCGGAACACCGGGAGACACGTCCGTCGCTCGCGGCAATTCCCGTCCCGCGGTATCCGCGGCCGGGCCGTTCCGGTGGGCCGACGGTGATTCAGGGGAAATGCGGTGCGGGATTCCCGGGGATTCCCGGCCCTGATCATCCCGTTCCGCCGAGGGGTCGCGGCAATCCCGTCCCCGCCCGCCGGCGGTGCGGGGTGCCGGGCGGGGACAGGGCGGTGACCGGGCGGATCGTCCCGTCCCGGGAGCGGATTCCCGGGACGGAACGCACCGATACGGACTTTTCCCGGGCGAATCCCGCCGTCGTGCGATCGCGATGCGACGACTCCGCGTCCTGATCACCTCACGCCCCGTCAGTGGTACCGAAAGTTAACCGCCGGGGACTTGTCGTGTCATTTTCTACGCGCGTATCTTGTCGGCTGCGGGGGGCGGTCCAGCTCCTCGCGCCGATTTCTACGCGGGTAGCGCGCGGTGAGCGCCTACCTGACCCACCCTCACCCCGCACGGGTCCGGCGGCCCCACGTCCGCCGGGCGGTCGTGCCACCCCCGAATGCCGTGTCACCGTCGGGTGATGCGGCGGACCAAGGAGTCCTGCCCGGTGACCACCACCACCGATCCCCGCAACCGCACCCGTTCCCGCTCGCGCCGGGCGCTGCTGCGCGCGACCGTGCTCCCGGCCTCGCTGGCCGTCTCGCTGGTGCTCGTCCCGCTGCCGGGGGCGGTCGCCGCGCCGTCGGCCGACGTGGTCCTCGCCGAGGTGTACGGCGGTGGCGGCAACTCGGGGGCGGCCCTGAAGAACGACTTCGTCGAGCTGGCCAACCGGGGCGGCGCCGCCTTCGGCCTGGACGGCTGGAGCGTGCAGTACATATCCGGCACGCCGGGGGCGAACTCCCAGTGGGGCGTGACCCCGCTGACCGGGACGGTGGCGCCGGGCGGTCGCTTCCTGGTGGGCGCGGCGGCGGGCGCCGGCGGCACGGTGGACCTGCCGACCGTGGACGCGGCCGGCTCGCTGGCGCTCTCCGGCACCAGCGGCACCGTCGCGCTGGTGCACGGCACCGACCCGCTGACCTGCAAGACCGCGGCGGACTGCGCCGCCGACCCGCGGGTGCGGGACCTGGTGGGCTACGGCACCGCGGTGGTCCGGGAGGGTTCCGGCCCGGTGGCCGGGGCGTCCAACACCGCCTCGGTGGCCCGCCGTGCCAACCTGGCGGACACCGACGACAACGCCGCCGACCTGACCGCCGGCGCGCCGACCCCGACCAACAGCAAGGGCGAGGTCGCCGAGGGCTCCACCCCGACCGGCCCGACCGAGCCGGGCAGCGTGCGCATCCACGACATCCAGGGCTCCACCCGGCTGTCGCCGCGCACCGGCAAGACCATCCCGGGCGTGCCCGGCATCGTCACCGGCGTGCGGACGTTCGGCTCGAAGGGCTTCTGGATCCAGGACCCGAACCCGGACGCGGACCCGGCGACCAGCGAGGGCCTGTTCGTCTACACCGGCGGCGCCAACCCGACCGTCAAGGTCGGCGACTCGGTGCTGGTCACCGGCAAGGTGACGGAGTACTACCCGAACTTCAACGGCGGTTCGCAGTCGCTGACCCAGCTGACCAACCCGGCCGTCACCGTGGTCTCCTCGGGCAACCCGGTGCCCGCGCCGGTCGTCGTCGACACCCGCAACATCCCGGGCCGCTACTCCCCGCAGGTACCGGCGGGCGCCACCACCATCGAGGGCCTCACGCTGGCCCCGGAGACGTACACCCTGGACTTCTTCGAGTCCCTGGAGGGCATGAACGTCCAGGTCAAGGACGCCCGGGTGATCCAGGCGACCGCGCACAACGAGCTGTGGGTGGCCGCCGACAAGCAGGACCAGAAGAGCAGGCGCGGCGGTGTGCTGTACGAGTCGTACGCCGAGCCGAACGTGGGCCGGCTGAAGATCCAGCAGCTGGCGCCGCTGGCGCAGCAGCCGTTCCCCGAGGCCAACGTGGGTGACGTGCTGACCGGCACCACCACCGGCCCGATGGACTACAACCAGTACGGCGGCTACACGCTGGTCGCCGAGCAGATGGGCACCCTGCAGGACAACCACCTGCAGCGCGAGGTGACCGCCCCGGCCGGTGAGCGCGAGCTGAGCATCGCCACGTACAACGTGGAGAACCTCGACCCGGCGGACCCGGACGGCAAGTTCGCCGAGCTGGCCCAGGCCGTGGTGACCAACCTGCGCGCGCCCGACGTCATCGCCCTGGAGGAGATCCAGGACAACAACGGCCCGAAGAACGACGGCACGGTGGACGCCTCCGCGACGGTGGCCAAGTTCATCGCCGCGATCAAGGCGGCCGGCGGTCCGGCGTACGACTGGCGCTCGGTGGACCCGGAGAACGGCAAGGACGGCGGCGAGCCGGGCGGCAACATCCGCCAGGTGTTCCTGTTCAACCCGGCGCGGGTGTCCTTCACCGACATCCCGGGCGGTTCGGCGACCACCGCCGTGGACGTCACCGGCACCGGCGCGGCCGCCGCGCTGACCGCCTCGCCCGGCCGGATCGACCCGGCGAACGAGGCCTGGGCGAACAGCCGCAAGCCGCTGGTGGGCCAGTTCTCCTTCCGCGGCAAGAAGGTCTTCGTCATCGCCAACCACTTCAACAGCAAGGGCGGCGACCACGGCATCGACAGCCGCTTCCAGGAGCCGGTGCGCAGCTCCGAGGCGCAGCGGATCAAGCAGGCCGAGGTGGAGCAGGCCTTCGTGGCGAAGCTGCTGGCGGCCGACAAGGAGGCGAAGATCGTCTCCCTGGGCGACTTCAACGACTACCAGTTCTCGCCCGCGATCGGCGCGCTCACCAAGGGCGGCGTGCTGCGCTCGCTGGTGAACGAGCTGCCGGAGAAGGAGCAGTACTCGTACGTCTACCAGGGCAACTCGCAGGTGCTGGACCACATCCTGGTCAGCCCGGAGATCGGCTGGGCGAAGTACGACATCGTCCACATCAACAGCGAGTTCGCGGTGCAGGCGAGCGACCACGACCCGCAGGTGGTGCGCATCAAGCCGTGACGACGGCGGACCGAGGGGGCGCGGCCGGGGTCTGGCCGCGCCCCCTCGGGGCTTTCCCGACGGTACGGGTCGCGGGTCAGCGCAGGGCGGCCAGGACCGCGTTCGCCATGACCCGCTCGCCGGTGGCGTTGGGGTGGAAGGGCACGGCGGGGGAGCCCGGCAGCGCCCCCTCGATCCAGCGGTCGCCGGAGCAGACGTCGTGGCCGGCGGTGGGGGTGGCGGTGTCCACATAGGTGGCGCCGTTGGCCGTGGCGGTGTTCCTCAGCATGGTGTTGAGCTTGCCGAGGATCCCGTGCAGGTACTCGACGTCCCCGACGGTGACGGGCTGCTTGCCGAAGCACTTCCACGCGTCGGCGGGCAGCACGGACGGGTAGCCGACGACCAGGATCCGGGCCTTGGGGGCCTTGGTGCGGATGCGCTTGAGCACGTCCGCGATCTGCGGGGCGGCGCCGTCGACGCGGTCGGCGAGGTCGTCGTTGCCGTACTTCCAGGACCAGCTGCCCCAGTCCCAGTAGCCGTGGTGGTAGACGTCCTTGCAGGGCGTGCCGAGCGGGTTGACCAGGGCACCGGCCATGCAGACGGCGATCACGTCGCCGATGCCGAGGTCGGTGACGCCCAGGTCGTTGCCGCCGATGCCGAGGGTCACCAGGTCGGTGTCGGCGGTGACGGCGTCGAGCTGGGGGTCGTTCACCCGGATGAAGGCGTCGTACTGGGGCGAGGTCATCGCCTTGGTCTTGGCGGCGGCGCAGGTGACGTCGGTGTACTTCGCGGCGCCGAGCGCGGAGGCCACCAGGTGGCCGTAGTTGCGGTCGGAGCGCAGGCAGAGTCCGGCGGACTGGCCGGGCACGCCGGCGCCGGAGGCGTACGAGTCGCCGAGGGCCACGTAGTGCCGGGGGGCGGCGGTGGCCGCGTGGGCGTCGGTGGTGGTGAGGGCCAGGGAGGCGGCCAGCGCGAGCGCACCGAGCACGGCGGGGCGGAGTTTTCGGGCAGGGCGGAGCACGGGTTCCTCCTGGGGGAGAAGAACGGGTGGGGGTCGTGCGGAGCCGGGCCACAGCTTCTGCTACTGCAAAGTAAGTTACTGTCAGGTTTCGTATCCGTCCATGCACCGCGCGAAATTCGCGGAAAGCTCCCCCGGATATTTCGAATTACGCTCCACCGTGTAGCGCGGGCATTTCCGGTACACCTCGGAGCGGAATTGCCGCCGCTGCTTGTTACCGGTCGGTTGACGGGTCGGTCCGCAGGCCCCAGGATCGGGACCACCCCGCCGTCGGGCGGGGGCGCGCCACGCTCACGGAGGACCCGCATGGCCCTGGACGCCGACGTCATCGTCATCGGAGCGGGCCTCGCGGGCTTGGCCGCCACCGCCGAACTCGCCGACGCCGGACGGAAGGTGATCCTGCTCGACCAGGAGCCCGAGGCCTCCCTCGGCGGGCAGGCGCACTGGTCCTTCGGCGGCCTCTTCCTGGTCGACTCGCCCGAGCAGCGCCGGATGCGGGTGCGCGACTCGCACGCCCTGGCCTGGCAGGACTGGCTCGGCACGGCCGGCTTCGACCGCCCCGAGGACGCCTGGCCGCGCAAGTGGGCCGAGGCGTACGTCGACTTCGCGGCCGGCGAGAAGCGGGCCTGGCTGCACGCCCAGGGCGTGCGCTTCTTCCCGGTCGTCGGCTGGGCCGAACGCGGCGGACTGCTCGCCGAGGGGCCCGGCAACTCCGTCCCGCGCTTCCACATCACCTGGGGCACCGGCCCCGGCCTGCTGGAGCCCTTCGTGCGCCGGGTCCGGGCCGCCGTCGCGAGCGGGCTGGTCCAACTGCGGTTCCGGCACCGGGTGACCGCGCTGTCCGCGCACGCGGGGGTGACCGACACCGTGAGCGGCGAGGTGCTGGTGCCGAGCGACGCCGTGCGCGGGCAGGCCAGTTCGCGCGAGGTCGCGGGCGCCTTCGAACTGCGCGCCCAGGCCGTCGTGGTGACCTCCGGCGGCATCGGCGGCAACCACGACCTGGTCCGCAAGGCCTGGCCCGCCCGGCTCGGCACCCCGCCCGCCAGGATGCTCTCCGGCGTGCCCGCGCACGTGGACGGGCTGATGCTGGAGGCGACCGGCGCGGCCGGCGGCCACCTGATCAACGGTGACCGGATGTGGCACTACACCGAGGGCATCGAGAACTGGGACCCGATCTGGGCCCGGCACGGCATCCGCATCCTGCCCGGCCCCTCCTCGCTCTGGCTGGACGCCACCGGCGAGCGGCTGCCCGTTCCGCTCTTCCCCGGCTTCGACACCCTCGGCACCCTCGAACACATCATGTCCACCGGCCACGACCACACCTGGTTCGTGCTCACCCAGAAGATCATCGAGAAGGAGTTCGCGCTCTCCGGCTCCGAGCAGAACCCCGACCTGACCGGCCGCTCGCTGCGCGGCGTCCTCGGCCGCGCCCTGCCCGGCGCGCCCGGCCCGGTCGAAGCCTTCAAACGGCACGGCGTCGACTTCGTGGTGGCGCGCGACGTCCCCGACCTCGCCCGTGGGATGAACGCCAGGACCGGCCACGCCCTGATCGACCCGGACGGGCTGCGCCGGGTGATCGAGGCCCGGGACCGCCAGCTCGCCAACCCCTTCGCCAAGGACCTCCAGGTCACCGCGATCCACGGCGCCCGCCGCTACCTCGGCGACCGGCTGATCCGCACCGCCGCCCCGCACCGCATCCTCGACCCGGCGGCCGCCCCGCTGATCGCCGTCCGCCTGCGGGTGCTCACCCGCAAGTCGCTCGGCGGCCTGGAGACCGACCTGTCCGGCCGGGTGCTGCGCGCGGACGGCTCCGTCCTCGACGGCGTGTACGCGGCCGGCGAGGCCGCCGGTTTCGGCGGCGGCGGTGTCCACGGCTACCGCGCCCTGGAGGGCACCTTCCTTGGCGGCTGCCTCTTCTCGGGCCGCACCGCCGGCCGCGCCGCGGCCCGCGCGGTCTCCTGACCGCCCCGGGCGCGCCCACCGGGGGCGTGACGGACCTCCCGCACCGGGGCGTGACGGACCTCTCGCGGCGGGGACACCGGGTCATGGGGGAGAATCCGGTGATCACGGGGGCGCCGCGGGAGCGTGCGGCGGCGGCCCCCGGAGCGCGAGGAACAGGGGTAGGGACATGGGTCGTCGAGACCGTACGGGCAAGCAGGCGCCGGCCGCGCCGGTGACCGTCACGGTGTGCCGGGGCTGCTGCTGCGGCACCCGGGAGAAGCACCCGGAGGTGGACCACGCCGCCCAGTTCGAACGGCTGCGGGAGGCGGTGGGCGACCGCGGCCGGGTCCGCGCGGTGAAGTGCCTGGACGTCTGCGCGCACTCCAACGTGGTGGTGGTCGGCCCGTCCGGCGAGGGCCGGGCGGCCGGCGGGCGGCCGGTCTGGCTGGGCTGGGTGCTCCAGGACGACATGATCGACGAGATCGCCGAGTGGGTGGGGGCGGGCGGCCCCGGAGTGGCCGAACCGCCCGGCCTGCTGGACCTCCAGCAGATCAGCGTCTCCCGGCGGGTCCGGGACGGTCTGCCCGGCTGACGGACGCGCCCCCGGGCCGGGGCCACTGGCACTACGATGACCGGTGGCCCCGACCCGGGAGGGAATCTCCGTGACCACGGTCTGCCGCATCTGCGCGGGCACCGGACGCACCGCCGGCCTCAGCTGCCGCACCTGCCAGGGCACCGGCACCACCGAGGTCGGCGGCGGGGGCGGGAACTGCTTCCTCTGCGACGGCACCGGCGTGTACGTGCGGTACCGGGTCGACGCCGCCGGCGCCAAGCACGCCTACCGCGACGAGGTCTGCCGCACCTGCGACGGCACCGGCAGCCGGGCCCCGGCCACCCGGGACGAAAGCCCGTGACGCATGGTGACGGTCGGTCAGCGGCGCGGCCCGTACATGATGACCGCGACCCCGGCGAGGCAGACCAGCGCGCCGAGGACGTCGTAGCGGGTCGGCCGGAAGCCGTCCACCAGGACGCCCCAGAGCAGTGAGCCGGCCACGAAGACCCCGCCGTACGCGGCGAGCACCCGGCCGAAGGAGCTGTCCGGCTGGAGCGCCGCGACGAAGCCGTACCCGCCGAGGAGGAGCACGCCGAGGCCCGCCAGCCACCACGGGCGGGCCTCGCGCACGCTCTGCCAGACCAGCCAGCAGCCGCCGATCTCGGCGAGGGCGGCCAGGGCGAACAGGGCGGCGGAGCGCAGGACGGACATGCCCGCCAGGCTACGGGGCGTAGAGGTTCCCGCCGTACGTCGGGCCGTAGTAGCGCTCCAGCTCCTCCAGCGGCTCGTCCTTGCGCTCCAGCGCCTTGGAGATGACGGCCCGGGACGGCGCGGCCTGCGGCGCCCAGGTCTCCGGCTTCCACAGGCTGCTGCGGAGCAGGGCCTTGGCGCAGTGGTAGAAGACGGTCTCGATCTCGACCAGCACGGCGATCTTCGGGCGGTGGCCCTTGACCGTCATGCGGTCGAAGAACGGCGCGTCGCTCAGCAGCCGGGCCCGGCCGGTGACCCGCAGGGTGTCGGCGCGGCCGGGGATCAGGAAGATCAGGCCGATGTGCGGGTTGCCCAGGATGTTGTGGAACCCGTCGCCGCGGCGGTTGCCGGGGCGCTCGGGGATGACCAGGGTGTGGTCGTCCAGGACGAGGGCGAAGCCGGCCGGGTCCCCCTTGGGCGAGACGTCGCAGGTGCCGTCCGCGGCGGAGGTCGCGACCAGGCAGAACGGCGACGCGGCGATGAACGCCTTGTCCATCTCGTGCAGGCCGGGGCGGTCCTTGGCGGCGTCGCGGGCGGTGGGTTCGCCGAGCAGCGCGCGCAGTTCGGCGGCGTCGGTGACCTCGGTGTAGGCGTGGGTGTCCATCGGTCGTCCCCCTGGTGATCTTCGGTGGGACCGATGGTACGGGCGGGGCCCCGGGGTGCTCCCGGGGCCCCCTGATGCCTGGGCGTGGGGTCCGACGTGACGTCAGGGGCCGGCTCGGAGGCGGCGCCGGACCTGGCGTCAGGTCTGGCGTCGGATCCGACGTCAGGTCCGGCGTCAGGCCTGGCGGTAGGTGGCCAGGAAGCGGCCGATGCGGTTGATCGCGGTCTCCAGGTCGTCGGCCCGGGGGAGCGTCACGAAGCGGAAGTGGTCCGGGCGCGGCCAGTTGAAGCCGCTGCCCTGGACGACGTGGATCTTCTCGCGCAGCAGCAGGTCCAGCACGAACTGCTCGTCGTCGACGATCCGGTGCACCGCCGGGTCCAGCCTGGCGAAGGCGTACAGCGCGCCCTTGGGCTTGACGCAGCTGACGCCGGGGATCTCGTTGAGCGCCTTGTACGCGACGTCGCGCTGCTCGGTGAGGCGGCCGGCCGGCAGGAGCAGGTCGTTGATCGACTGGTGGCCGCCGAGCGCGGCCTGCACCGCGTACTGGGCGGGGACGTTGGGGCACAGCCGCATGCCGGAGAGCATGGTGAGGCCCTCCAGGTAGTCGCTCGCGTGCTGCTTGGGGCCGGAGACCACCACCCAGCCGCTGCGGAACCCGGCCACCCGGTAGGCCTTGGAGAGGCCGTTGAAGGTGAGGGTCAGCACGTCGTCGGCGAGCGCGGCCAGGCAGTGGTGCTCGGTGCCGTCGTAGAGGATCTTGTCGTAGATCTCGTCCGCCAGCACCATCAGCCGGTGGCGGCGGGCCAGGTCGAGGATGCCCTCCAGCAGCTCCTTCGGGTAGACCGCGCCGGTGGGGTTGTTGGGGTTGATGACCACGATGGCCTTGGTGCGGGCGGTGATCTTCGAGGCGATGTCGTCGAGGTCGGGGTACCACTCCGCCTCCTCGTCGCACCGGTAGTGCACCGCCTTGCCGCCGGCCAGCCGGACCACCGCCGTCCACAGCGGGTAGTCGGGCATCGGGACGAGCACCTCGTCGCCGTCGTCCACCAGCGCCGTCACGGTCATCTGGATCAGCTCGGAGACGCCGTTGCCGAGGTAGACGTCGTCGACGGTGACCCCGCCGACGCCGCGCTGCTGGTAGTACTGCACGACCGCCCGGCGGGCGGGCAGGATGCCGCGCGAGTCGCTGTAGCCGTGGGCGTTGGGGAGGTTGCGGATGATGTCCTGGACGATCTCCTCCGGCGCCTCGAAGCCGAACGGGGCGGGGTTGCCGGTGTTCAGCCGCAGCACGCTGTGCCCGGCCTCCTCCAGCGCGTTCGCCCGGTCGACCACCGGCCCGCGGATCTCGTAGCACACGCCCGTCAGCTTGCTGGACTGGCGAAACTCCATCTGCGGCCTCCCGACCCGTCACCTGCCCCGTCCTGGTTGCTTTGTTCTACCAAGTAAGCACTTGGAAAGTCCAACCTTTTGGCTATGCTGATCCACATGTCACGCCGAAGCTACGACCAGTACTGCGCAGTCGCCCGCGCCCTGGACGCGGTGGGGGAACGCTGGAGCCTCCTGATCGTCCGTGAACTCCTGGCCGGCCCGCGCCGCTACACCGACCTGCACGCCGACCTGCCGGGGGTCTCCACCGACATCCTCGCCACGCGGCTCAAGCAGCTGGAGGGCGAGGGCCTGGTGCTGCGCCGTCGCCTGGAGCGGCCGGCCAACGCCACCGTGTACGAGCTGACCGGCCGCGGCCTGGCGCTGCGCCCGGTCGTCGAGGCGCTCGGCGTCTGGGGCATGGACGTGCTGGGCGAGCAGCGCCCCACCGACGCCGTACGGGAGCACTGGTTCACGGCCGTCCCGGAGCCGGGCCCCGCCGCGGCCGCGGCCGCAGGCCCGGCCCCCGCAGCCCCGGCCCCCGTCGTCGAAGCGCGGCCCGCCGTCGTGCCGGTGGCCGGCTGACCCGCGCCCCGGAACGCACCGGGTCCCCGTACGCAGGCGTACGGGGACCCGGTGCGGGGTGCGGCGGGTGCGGGTGTCAGCCCGGCGGGCGGGCGGCCCGGCGCATGCCGAGGATCTCGGCGACCGCCTCCAGCCAGCGGGCCAGCAACTGGTCGGCCTCCGTGGTGGTGGCCGTGGTCGCGGCCGCGGTGAGCCAGTCGCGGGCGAGCCGGGAGGCGGCCCCGCCGGGCAGCGGCTCGGCGAGCTCGGCGGCGTACCGGGCGCCGCCGGCCCGGACCACCCCGGCGAGGAAGGTCAGCGAGCGGGGCAGCACCCCGAGGTCGGCGGCGGCCAGCGCGGCGGCGACCGCGCCGTCCCCGAACAGCCCGCTGCGGTACGGGCCGGGGAAGGCCAGGCCGTAGCGGAGCATGGTGGGCACGTCCAGGGCGCGCATCTCCTCCTCGCCGCGCGGGAGGTGGCGTCCGGCGCTCATCGGACCGTCACCGTGTAGGTGTTGCGCACGAGAAGCTTCCTGTCGTGGTCGCTGGGGCTGGCGGAGCTGCACAGACCGCGGAAGCAGTTGAACAGCGTGATGGTGGTGGTGCCGGCGGCCCGGCCCTCGAAGGTGAAGTACCGGGTGCCCCCGGCGCCGTCCCGCTTCTCCGCGCCGGGCGCCGCCTCGTAGCGGTCGCCGACGGTGGTCAGCACGGCGGGGTCCGGCCTGGGGTCCTCGAAGCGCCAGCGATCGCCGATCGAGGCGTTGTCCCGGACGGCGACGGTGAACCGCTCGCCGGCCTTCAGGTCGACGATGCGCTCCTGCGCGTCGAGCACCCGGCCGCGGCCGGTCCCGGCCGGGTCGTCCCCGGACCCGCAGGCCGCCGTGCCGGCCAGGAGCAGGACGACGGCGGCCGCCAGGGCGGGGGTCCGGGCCGCCAGGGCGGGGATCCGGGTCGCCCGGGTGGCGGTCCGCACGGCGGGCGGGATGGTGCGCACGGCGGTGGTGGGGGTGCTGGACATCGGGGCCCCGCTCACTTCGGGAGGTGGACGTCGAAGGCGGTGGGCAGCCGGTTGTCGGAGGCGCCCGCCATCCGGCCGTTGATGAAGTCCTCCTCGCTGACCCAGGTGGTGGTGCCCCACGGGTTGTAGACCTGGAGCATGCCGCCCTCCTGTCCGACGATCATCAGCGCGTGGCCGGAGTACTCGCCGTTCTCGTCGGTGCCCTCGACCCCGACCGGGACGGGCTTGCCCTCGGCGACCGCCTTCTCGATCTGCGGCAGCAGGGCCCGGCGGTCGTCCGGGTTCGGCATCTCCTTGTAGTCGTACCGGGCCCCGGTGTGCGGGCTGACCTCGCTCTCCATCACCTTCTCCTGCCCGGCCGCGTCCATGCCGTCCCAGCCGTCGCCACCGTCACCGGCGACGTGCACCCGGTGCTGCTCGGCGAGCAGGCGCCGCTTGAAGGCCTCCGGATCCTCCTCCTGGCCGCTCGGGCCGCCGGTCATCTCCAGCGCGAAGACCGGGTCGACCAGCGCCCGGGCGGTGATGGTCGAGGAGGCCACGCAGGTGCCCTCGTCGTCCGGCTGCTGCCAGATGCCGGAGCGGAAGCCCACGGTGTCCCGGTTCTTGTTGGCGCCGTTCTCCTCCTGGCCGCCGCTGGAGAAGTCGCCGTCCTCGGTGTACACGGGGGACAGGTGGCGGCGCAGCCACTCCGGGTCCTTGCCGTGGATCTTGTCCCGGAAGGTCCGGATCTCCCCCGGGCCGCGTCCGGAGGCCAGCGCCTTCATCAGGTAGGCCCGCTCCTGCGGTGACGAGGCCTCACCGAGCATCTTCTCGAACTCCGCGCGGTCCCGGTCGTTCATCCGGCTCAGGTACTCGCCCGCGCGCCGCATGTCGGTGGAGCTGAGCAGCTCGTTGAGCTCGGTCGGGCCGTTCGCGCCGGAGGTCTCGGCGAGCACCAGCTTGTCGGCGGCGCTGATGCCCGGGGCGTTCAGCCGGCTCGCCCGGGCCTCGGAGGCCAGTTTGTTGAGGTCGCGGGCGGCGGCCCGGGCCGCGTCGTCGGCCCGGACGGCGGCCTGCCGCATGCCCTCCACGGCCTGGACGGCCTCCTTGGCGGCCCGCTTGCGGGCGGCCTCCTCCTCGTCGTCCTCGTGCATGTCGTCGAAGAACCCGTCCTCGCCGCCCAGCGAGCCGAGCACCTGCTCCAGGTGGGAGCGGGCGGAACGGTCGGCGGACTGGGCGCCGCGCAGCGCGTCCGCCAGACCCAGCAGGGCGTTGGCGCCCTGGTGGAAGGCGGTGGTCTGCTGGTCGACCGCGCGGCCGGCGGCGGCCACCACCTCGGTCGCCCGGGCACCGGTCGAGCCGGTCCACACGTCCGGCAGGCCCTGCCCGGCGACCGAGGTGACCTGCTGGTGCACCTGCTCGGACTCGGCCGCGGCCCGGCGGTAGCGCTGTCCGGCGGCCTCGATGGTGGCCGGGTCGCCGACCGGCGCCCGGACCGCGAGGGCCTTCCTGATCTCCGCGATCAGCGCGTTCTTGCTGTCGGCGCCCCGGACGGCGTTCAGCCGCTCGCCCAGGATCCTGCGCCGGTCGGTGGTGGATTCGCCCATGTCCGCCCGTCGTCCCCGTTCCCCGTGATTCCCGTCGGTGGTGATGTCCCCGGCCGTCGGGTGCAGATGTCCCCGGCCGCCGGGTGGTGGTGCCCTCGGCCGTCGTTCCGTGGCCCGTGCGGCGGGCGCGGCCGTCGCCCGGCGCCGTCCGGTCAGCCGAAGGGGCGGTGCTCGCCGCCGGCCGCGGCCGTCCGCAGGCCGTCCACCACGCCCGCGTCGGCGTTCTGGTAGTTGGCGGAGGAGGTGCGCACCTTGCCGGCCAGTTCGTCGAGCGCGCCGCGGATGGTCGCGCTCTCGGCCTGCCAGGCGGCGGCGAACGCGGTGTACGCGGGTCCGGCGTCCTCCCCGCCGAAGACGTCCGGGACGTAGCAGAGCGGGTCGGCGACGGCCGTCCGGATCGTGCCGACGGACTCGGCCGCCTTGCCCAGGCTCGCTGCCTGCCCCTCCGCGCCCGCGGACCGGATCCCGTACCCGGAACCGTCAGCCATGCCCCGCCCCTCCCCCTGGTCCGGACGGCCTCCCCGGCCGTCCGCGTGGCCGTCGTGCGACGGCATCCGTGCAGCTTAGGGAGGCATCCGGAGTCGGGCAATCCGCGGACGGCCCCGGCCGGGCGCTGTGACAGGGCTGGGACATTGGGGGAGCGGTTCGGGCGGGCCGCCCGGTCACCGGTGCTGCGGGGTTCGGTGCCGGGGGGCGCGGTGCTGAGGGTTTCGGTCCCGGCGGTCCCCGGTGCCGGCGGGCACCCGGTGCTGACGAGCGGCCCGGGCGTACTGCTCACGACCGGGCCGCTCCGCCGGACCTCCGCCCGGCCGTGCCGGGGCGTCCCCCGGCGGGACGGAACTCTGCCGCGCGTCGATAAACGGAGGATCGACGTTCGATTGGCAGCGCCCGCCGTCCCGCCGGACGGCGGCCTCGTGGGTGCGCGTAGCATCGGGGCGCCATGGAGAACACCACCGACCTCGGCACCGACCGGGGATACGCCAGCTACGTCGCCGTCGGTGACTCCTTCACCGAGGGCATGTGCGACGACCTGCTGCCCGACGGCCACTACCGGGGCTGGGCCGACCGTCTCGCCGACCGCCTCGCCGCCGAGCGGCCCGCCGGTGCCTTCCGCTACGCCAACCTCGCCGTCCGGGGCAAGCTCATCGGCCAGATCCACGACGAGCAGCTCGCCGACGCCGCCGCGATGCGCCCCGACCTGGTCACCCTGGCCGGCGGCCTCAACGACGTGCTGCGCCCGCGCTGCGACATCGACCGGGTCGAGGACCTCCTCGGCCGGTCCGCCACCGCGCTGCGCGCCACCGGCGCGACCGTGGTGATGTTCACCAGCACCGACCCCAGCCGCCGGCTGCCCGGCAGCGCCCGGCTGCTGCCCACCATCCTGCGGATGAAGGCCTTCGTGCAGGACCTCGGCCGGGACCCGGGCATCGCCGTGGTCGACCTGTTCTCCGCGCCCTGCTTCGACGACGCCCGGCTCTGGGCCGAGGACCGCCTCCACCTCTCGCCCGAGGGTCACCGCCGGGTCACCGAGGCCGTCCTGGAGTCCCTCGGCCGCCCCGCCACCTTCGACTGGCGCGCCCCGCTGCCGCCCGCCGGCCCGGCCACCCGCGGCGCACGGCTGCGCTCCGACTCCCGCTGGCTGCGCGCCCACCTCGGGCCGTGGATCGGCCGCCGGCTCACCGGGCGCTCCTCCGGCGACGGACGGCCGCCCAAGCGCGCCGAGCTGCTGCCGTACGGGTAGCCGGGCCGCCGCCCGTACGCCCCGGGGGCCCTCGGGGATCGCGTACGCCTTCGGGGGTCTCCGGGGCCTCCGGGGTCTCCGGGTCTCCAGGGCCTTCGGGGCCTTCGGGGATCAGCCCTTGAACAGGTTGTGGCCCACGTCGGAGGGCACCTGGTCCTGGAACGGGGTGCTGTCCGGGCCGGGCACGTGCTCGCCCGGGATGGGCCCGGTGCCCTCGCGGTGCAGCAGCACCACACCGTCCCGGGCCCAGACCTGCCGGTAGCCGTGTCCGAGCAGCAGCTCGATCCGGGCCGCCTGCTCCCGGTCGGTGGCGAACGGGAACGCCCGCTTCTCCGAGCGGATCAGCACGTACTCGCGCCCGCGCGGCTTGCCGTCCACCAGCACCACGTCGGTCCGGGCGGTCAGCCGCGGCGCCGCCTGGTTGTCGGCCTCCACGGTCGCGCCGTCCGGGATCAGCGCCGCGCCCGCGATCAGTGCCGCCTCGCTCTCCTTCGCCACCCAGTAGGACGGCACGAACAGGTGGACCAGCCCGATCGGCACCGCCGCCGCCAGGGTCACCGCCGCGGCCGCCAGCCCCAGCCGGCGGGTGCGCGGACGGCCGTGGTGGCGGCCCAGCACCTCCAGCGCCGCCACCAGCAGGATCGGCCAGAGGAACGCGTCGTAGTGCCGGGCGATCGACCAGTGGTTCGGGTTGTCGGACAGCACCCGCTCGGCGAGCAGCGGCAGCGCGCACAGCACGGTGGCCGACCGCAGCGGCAGGGCGAACAGCGTGCCGAAGATCCAGAGCAGCAGCAGCGGCTTCAGCGACGCGCCGAACAGCGCCTCGCCGAGGATCGTCGGGTCGGACAGCACGTTCCGCACCACCGAGCCCGCGTCCGGTCCCAGCGAGCCGTAGTTCCAGTAGTACCCGGGCACCCCGCCCATCGCCGGGACCAGCCACCGGATCGCCACCACCGAGGCGACCGGGCCGCCCAGCAGGAAGCCCACCCCGTAGCGGACCGCCCGCCGGCGCCGCGCCGGGTCGTCCTCGCGGCGCCCGCGCAGGATCAGCACCAGCCCGTACGCGCCGACCGCCAGCCCCAGGTCCTCCTTGGTGCAGCAGAGCAGCAGGCCCGCCACCGCCGAGGCCGCGTAGCGGCGGGCCAGCCCGCGCTCCAGCATCACCAGGGTCAGCGGCACCGCGAAGGCCACCTCGTGGAACCCGCCCCGCGAGGCCACCAGCAGCGGCCAGCCCAGTCCGTACACCAGACCGGCCAGGTCGGCCGCGCGGCGGGCGGTGCGCGGATCGGCGTCCGCGAAGCAGTGGTCGGCCACCCGGCGGATCAGCGGCACCCCGGAGGCGAACAGCAGCCCCTGCCCGAGGATCAGCGTCCGCGGGTCGTCCCAGATCCAGTACAGCGGCGCCATCAGCGCCAGCACCGGCGAGAAGTGGTCGCCCAGCAGCGAGAACCCGGGCGGGAACTCGTGGTGGAAGCTCTTCAGCGACGACACCGGCAGCCCGAGGTTCGCGTAGCCGCGCACCCCCTGGTCGAAGATCCCGAGGTCGAAGCCGCCCAGCTGGGCGGTCCGCCACTGCTGCGCGCCGATGGCCAGGCAGACGGTCAGGCAGAGCAGGGTGAGCGCGGCCGTCCGGGCCCGCGGGGAGAGGCGTCGCAGGGCCCGCCGTTCGGTGAGCGGGGTCTCCTCGGTGTCCGGGTACGCCGTCGTTACGTCGTGCCGGGACATGCCTGCATCCTCCTGGGGACGGTTGCGCTCAGAGTTCTGGACCGGCCGACCACACTAACCGACGGCGATGTCGGGCCCGTGGTCCCGGGGTCCGGCCCCGGGCGGGAGGGGGGTGAGGGCGGAGGGTGAGGGCGGGAGGGAACGCAGGGCGGAGGCGGCCGGCGGTTTGACGCGGCGGGCACGGCGGTCGCAGGCTCTAGGACGGACCAGTACCGGCGACCCGAAGGAAACGCGCACCGTGGCCGATCCGCAGGAACCCCTCAGCCTGATCTCCGACTGCGGGAGCTGCTTCGGGCTCTGCTGCGTGGCCCTGCCCTTCGCGACCGGCGCCGACTTCGCCGCCGACAAGCCCGCCGGCACCCCCTGCCGCAACCTCCAGCAGGACTTCCGCTGCGGCATCCACCCCCACCTGCGCGACCGCGGCTTCCAGGGCTGCACGGTCTACGACTGCTTCGGCGCCGGCCAGCACGTCTCCCAGCTCACCTACGGGGGCCGCAGCTGGCGGGAGGCCCCGGAGAGCGCCGCGCAGATGTTCGAGGTGTTCCCGGTCGTCCGCCAGCTCCACGAACTGCTCCGCCACCTCGACGAGGCCCTCGCCCTCACCCCCGCCCGCCCGCTCCACCCCGAGCTGCGCCGCGCGTACGAGGAGACCGAGCGGCTGAGCCTCGGCGGCCCCGAGGAGATCCTCGCCGTGGACGTGCCGGCCCTGCGGCAGCGGGTGGGCGCGCTGCTGCTGCGCGCCGGCGAACTGGCCCGGGCCGGCGTCCCCCGGCGCAAGGAGCACCGCGGCGCGGACCTGATCGGCGCCCGGCTGCGCGGGGCCGACCTGCGCGGGGCGGGACTGCGCGGCGCCCTGCTCATCGCGGCGGACCTGGCCGGCGCCGACCTGCGCCAGGCCGATCTGCTCGGCACCGACCTCCGGGACGCCGACCTGACCGGCGCCGACCTCACGGGTGCGGTGTTCCTCACCCAGACCCAGCTCAACGCGGCCCGGGGCGACGCCGGCACCCGCCTCCCGGCCGGCCTGGCGCGGCCGCCGCACTGGCCGGCGACGGTGACGGCGGTGGCTCCCGCGGCCCCGGCGGCGGCGGGGAAGGCTGCGCGGGGCTCGCGGTCGGGCGGTGGGGAGCGGGGTTCGCGGTCGGGCGGTGCGAAGTCCGGCGACGCGAAGGCTGGCGGTGCGAGGTCGGGCGGTGCGAGGTCGGGCGGCTCGCGGGCCGGGGAGCGGAAGCCCCGGCGGGGCGGTGGCTCCGGTTCGGGTGGCGCCGGTGGCTCCGGCGGTTCGGGTGGCCGGCCGCGGGGCTGAGCCGCCCTTGCATGACCACCGGGTGACCACCGCGGGCGGTGACGCCCGCGCCTTCGGCGTGCCCCCGTACGCGCCCCCGGCCTGATCCCCGCTCCGCGCGCCCTGACCCGACCCTGACCGAACCCCGAACCCCGACCCGCGACCCGGAGCGGAATCAGGGCGCGTCCCCGATTCGCACGCCACCGTCGCCGGCTTACCGTCAGGACCGGTTCCGGCAGTGGCCGGTCCGCTTCCCGCACCCGCCTGCTCACGCCCCGCGGAGGTCCGATGAAGGCTGTGGTCCAGGACCGTTACGGTCCGCCCGATGTGCTGCGCGTCGAGGAGGTGGAACGACCGGCGGTCGCCGACGGCGAGGTGCTGGTCCGGGTCCACGCGGCCGCGGTCAACGCCCGCGACTGGCACATCGTCCGCGGTGACCCGAAGGTGGCCCGCCTGGCGTTCGGACGCGGCCGGCCGAAGGCGCGGATCCGCGGCCGGGACTTCGCCGGCCGGGTGGAGGCGGTCGGCGCCGGCGTACGGCGGCTGCGCCCCGGGGACGAGGTGTTCGGCGATCTCGGTGACGCCGACGGCGCGTTCGCCGAGTACGTGGCCGCCCCCGAGCACCTGGTGTGCCCCAAGCCGGCCGGCCTCACCTTCGCGCAGGCCGCCGCCCTCCCGCTGGCGGGCAACACCGCCCTGATGGGCCTGCGTGACGTCGGCGGCCTGCGCGAGGGGCAGCGCGTGCTCGTCAACGGGGCCTCCGGCGGTGTGGGCACCTTCGCCGTCCAGATCGCCAAGGCCCTGGGCGCGGAGGTGACCGGCGTGTGCAGCACCCGGAACCTGGAGCTGGTCCGATCCCTCGGCGCCGACCACCTCGTCGACTACACCCGGGAGGACTTCACCCGGGGCGGCGGCCGGTACGACCTGGTGCTCGACCTGGTGGGCAACCGCTCGCTGGCCGAGTACGGGCGGGCCCTCGCCCCCGGCGGCACCCTGGTCCTCTCCGGCGGCGGCGTGTTCGAGGGCGGCAGCCTGTTCGGCCCGGTGGGCCTGATCCTGCGGGCCCGGCTGCTGTCGCCCTTCCTCCGCCGGCGGATCCTCGTGCTGACCGAGAAGCCCGGCGGCGAGAACCTCGCGACACTGGGCGAACTCGCCGGATCGGGCCGGGTGACCCCCGTCATCGACCGGACCTATCCGCTGGAGCAGGTCCCCGAGGCCATCCGCTACCTGGAGGTGGAGCACGCGCGGGCGAAGGTCGTGATCACGCTCGCCCCCGATGCGTAGGATGCCCCCTGTTGTTCGAACGGCGGCCGGGGGAGGCGCGGATGGCAACGGGTTTGACGGATACTCGGACCGTGGCGGATGTTCAGGGAGTGACCGCAGCGACGGGACGGGCGGGTGCGAGCGGCGGGTCCGGCACCGGGGAAGGGGCCGGGTTCGGGTTCGGTCCGGGCGGTACCGACGGCCTGGACGCGCGGATCGTCCGTGCCGGGCAGTGCTACGAGCGGGCCGTGTTCGGCGGCGACGGCCGGGAGCTGGCCCGCTCCGAACGCGAGCTCGACGCCGTCGAGGCCGACCTCGCGGTCGCCCGGGGCCGGATCCTGCACGCCCGCTTCCTGGAGCAACGGATCGAGCAGTCCGGGGAGTTGGCGCTGTTCGAGCGCGCGGCCGAGCTGTACCGCGCGCTCGGCGACCTGCGCGGCGAGGGCGAGGCGATGTTCTGGATCGGCGTCTTCCACCAGGTCGTCCGGGGTGACGGTGAGGCGGCCCTGCCCGCCCTCGCCCTCTCCCGCGAACTGGCCGAACAGGCCGACGACCGGCTCACCCTGTCCTACGCGCTGCGCCACCTGGGCATCGCCGAGCACATGGCCGGCCGGCTGGGCCCCGCCCGCCAGCGGCTGGAGGAGTCCGTCCGGCTCCGCCGCGAGCTGGACTTCCCGGCCGGCGTGGCGGCCAACCTGGTCGGTCTCGCGTACCTCTCGATGGCGGAGGGACGGCCCGAGGCGGCCCGCGAACTGCTCGCCGAGGCAGGCCGGTTGGCCTCGGCGAGCGGCGCGCACGGGGTGCTGCACTCGGTGGCGCAGGCGTGCGCGCAGCTGGGGATCGGCTGAGACCCTCTCCCGGGCAGGTCCGGACCGGCCCGGCCCCGGACGCTTCCGGGCAGGTTCGGGGGCGCCCGGAAGTGTCCGGAACCGGCCGGGGCCGCGGGGATCAGCCGAGGATCTCGCCGATCACGTGCCGGGAGTTGGCGGCGAGCGCGGGGTTGGTGTCCCAGTAGTACGGCAGCTGGATCAGCGCGATCGACAGCGCCAGGGCGCGGCCGCGCAGCCAGCCGGCCTCGTCCGCGCCGACCGCCTCCCGGAAGGTGTCGCGGGCCTCGGCGGGCAGCAGGTTCCAGGCCGGGACCAGGTCGACGGTCGGGTCGCCCACACCGGCGAGGCTGAAGTCGATGACGGCGGAGAGCCGGTCGTCGTTCAGCAGGAGGTTCCCGGCGGAGAGGTCGCCGTGCATCCACCGGGCCGGCCCGTCGTACTCGGGCAGCCGTAGGGCCTCCTCCCAGACGGCGAGGGCGCCGGCGGTGTCGATTCGTCCCTCCAGCGCGGCGATCGCCTCCCGGGTCGACCCGTCCCGGGACGCCAGCGGGACCCCGCGGCCGGCCTTCGGCCCCTCGGCGGGGTCGAGCGCGCGCAGCCCGGTCACGAACGCGGCCAGGTCGGTGGCCAGCCGCCGCGGTTCGCGGACCGCGCCGACCACCGGGTTCACCCCGTCCAGCCAGCGGACCACCAGCCACGGCCACTCGTAACCCTCACCGGGCCCGCCGAGCTCCAGCGGCTCCGGTATCGGCAGCCCCACCCGCTCCGCGAGGTGGGGAAGCCACCGCCGCTCATGGGTGATCCCGTTCACCGCCCACGCAGTCCGGGGCAGCCGCACGGCGAGCTCGTCCCCCAGCCGGAACATCGCGTTGTCCGTCCCCGAGGACGCCACCCGCTTCAACGGAAGGCCGGCCCAGCGCGGGAACTGAGCGGCCAGCAGCCGCCGCACCAGATCGTCGTCGATGTCCGGCTCGTCGGCATGCATCTTGGCAATGGCAGCACTCATGACCGGCAGGCTAGCCCCGACAGGGGTCGATCCCGTACGGATTATTTTCGGCCACCGGGGTCGGAGGGCGCGGTACACCCATGCGTCGGTCGTTCACGGTGAGGTGGCCCGTGGCCGGATCAGGCGCGGCGCTCGCGGAGCAGGGCGGCCATCTCCTCCAGGGAGACCGATCCCTCCGTGCCCTCGGCTTCGGCCTCGTCGGTCAGTTGGTTGAGCCACGACTCCTCCGCCGTTTCGGCCAGTGTGGTGAGCCGACGGTACTCGCGGATGTCGATGACCACGGCCTCTGCCCTGCCGCGGCGGGTGATGATCGTGGGCGTCCCGTCCCGCCGGGCCCGGTCGAGGACGTCCGCCAGGTGGCTCCGGGCCGCTGCCATCCCTGATCTTGCGTGGGTATCCCCGGCTTCAGTCGGGGAAGGAAACGCATCCTCGGACCGGAGGCGCGCAGCGCCGGAGTTCGCTGCGCCTCTCGGTGACGGTCAGGTGGGCCGCTTCTGGCCTTCGA
>NZ_JBSGFD010000099.1:0-30226 GCF_053603215.1 Kitasatospora sp. NPDC004240
CCGACGGCCGCATCGTCGACGAACTCACCCACCCCACCGCCGACACCGTCCTGGACCGCATGCGCCGCTTCGACGCCAAGGGCCGCACCAGCTGAGCCAGCCGTAACCCCGTCAGGCCGACCCACCGTCAGGACACCCCATGTACCGCACCGCACTGCGCAACGTGCTGGCCCACAAGGGCCGACTGCTGATGACCGCGCTGGCCGTCATGCTGGGCACCGCCTTCGTGGCGGGCACCATGATCTTCTCCGACACCTTCGGCAAGGCCATGGCCGACAGCGCCTCCAAGAGCTACGCCGACGTGTCGGTCCAGCTGGTCGACCGCTCGGCCGGCTCGTACGCCCCCGCCGAGTCCCGCAGCGAGGCCGGCGGGGCCACGCTGACCGACGAGACCGTCCAGCAGCTCGCCGCACTGCCCGGCGCCGCCAAGGCCCGGGGCGTGGTCACCGGCTTCACCGGCGTCGCCGACCGCGACGGCACCCTGATCGGCCAGGCCTGGTCCGCCAAGGGCGCCAACTTCGCGCCCGGCCCGGACGGCAAGGACTCCCGCTACCCGATGGTCGAGGGCCAGGGCCCGAAGAACGGCAAGGAGGTGGCGCTCGACCGCAGGACCGCCGAGCGCGGCGGCTACAAGGTCGGCGACACCGTCCGGCTCGCCTCCAACGGCCCGGTGCTGGAGGCCCGTGTCTCCGGCCTCTTCACCACCGACGACCCGGTGGTCAACACCGGCGGCACGCTCACCCTGTTCGACCGCGCCACCGCCCAGCAGACGCTGCTGGAGCCTGGCCGCTACAGCGGCATCGTGCTCACCGCCAAGCCGGGCGTGACCCAGGACGCGCTGCTGCGCGAGGTCGAGAAGAAGATCCCGTCGAACCAGCAGTTCGACTCCGAGACCGGTCAGCAGCTCAAGGACGACGAGCAGCGCATGATCACCAGCAGCACGGACGCGATGCGCACCATGCTGCTGGCCTTCGCCGGGATCTCGCTCTTCGTCGGCATCTTCATCATCGCCAACACCTTCACCATGCTGGTCGCCCAGCGCACCAAGGAGCTGGCGCTGCTGCGGGCGATCGGCGCCAGCCGCAAGCAGGTCACCCGGTCCGTCCTGGTCGAGGCCCTGCTCATCGGCACCCTCTCGGCGGTGGCCGGCCTGCTGCTCGGCGTCGGGATCGGCTCCGGCATGCAGTCGCTGATCGGGGCGCTGGACGACGGCATGCCCAAGGGCCCGCTGGTGATCGCCCCGATGACCGTGGTGCTCACCCTGGTGGTCGGCGTCCTGGTGACGGTGCTCTCCGCGCTGCTGCCCGCCCTGCGCGCCTCGAAGATCGCCCCGGTGGCCGCGATGAGCAGCGGCGACCAGCCGGCCTCCCAGAAGAGCCTGGTGGTGCGCAACACGATCGGCTCGGTCATCGGCGCCGCCGGTGTCGCGCTGATCGCGTACGGCGCCTCCACCGGCAATGGCTCCGGCCGGATGCCGGTCGCGGGCGGCGCCCTGCTCGCCATGATCGGCCTGTTCGTCCTGCTGCCGCTGCTGTCCCGTCCGGTGATCGCCCTGGTCGGCCCGGCGCTCGGCCGGCTGGCCGGCACCCCCGGCAAGCTCGCCCGGCAGAACGCGGTGCGCAACCCGCGCCGCACCGCGGCCACCGCCGCCGCCCTCACCATCGGCCTGACCCTGGTCGCCGGCCTCACCGTGATCGGCTCCTCGGTCGGCGGCGCCCTCGACCGGGCCGTGACCAGCGCGATGCGCGCCGACTACCTGGTCAACGCGGCCAACGGCATGAGCCTGTCCCCCAAGGTCCCGGCGGAGATCGCCAAGCTCCCGGGCGTGGCCGCCTCCTCGCCGATCACCACCGTGTACTGGAAGCTCGCCGGCAGCGAGAATCCCAAGGCGATCACCGGGGTGGACGCGGCCGTCGCCGACCAGGTCATCTCGCTGCGGATGACCAGCGGCTCCACCGCCGCCCTCGGCAAGGGCCAGCTCCTGGTCGACCAGGACTTCGCCAAGAGCCGCAACCTGACCACCGGCTCCACCCTCCCGGTCAGCTACCCCGGTGGGACGAGCGGCCTGCTCACCGTCGGCGGCGTCTACGAGAAGAGCGACCTGCTGGGCGGGCTGATGCTGGCCAACTCCGAGGTCACCGCGCACGAGAAGGACCCGTACATCAACAACGTGCTGGTCAAGGGCAAGGACGGCGCCGGCGACCCGCTGAAGAAGGCCATCAAGGACGCCACCGGCGCCAACCCGGTCATCGAGGTGAAGTCCAAGCAGGACGTCCGCGACGACTTCAGCAAGATGATCACCTTCGCGCTGAACATGATGTACGGCCTGCTGGCGATGTCCGTGATCGTCGCGGTCCTCGGGGTCGTCAACACGCTGGCCATGTCGGTCTTCGAGCGCAAGCGCGAGATCGGGATGCTGCGGGCGATCGGCCTGGACCGGCGCGGCATCAAGCGCATGGTGCGCCTGGAGTCGGTGATGATCTCGGTCTTCGGCGCCGGCGTCGGCCTGCTGCTCGGCTGCTACATCGCCTGGGCGATCAACAGCACCCTGAAGTCCAGCCTGGCCGGGATGTCCACGGTGCTGCCGTTCGGCCAGCTGGCGCTCTTCCTGGCGCTGGCCGGGGTGGTCGGCCTGGTGGCCGCGATCTGGCCGGCCCGGCGGGCGTCCAAGCTGGACATCCTGGCGAGCATCAAGACCGACTGACCGGCTCGACGGCCGGCCGGCCTGCTGAACGGTCGGCCCGCCGAACGGCCGACGCGGCCGGGCCCCCGGGGGACGTTCCCCCGGGGGCCCGGCCGTTCCCGCGGAGCCGCAGGGTCGCGGTGAGGCGGAACGGCGCAAACGCGGCGGGACCCCCACCGGAGGATGTCGGTGGGGGTCCCGTCGCATTCAGATGTACTCCGCCCGGTCGCACGGCCGGCTGAGCACCACGGAGGTCGTGGTCCGGCGACACTGCCGGGCGGAGGGCCTCCGACTCGTACCCGGACCGCTCCCACGGCCGGGTCTGGTCGCTTACTTGCTGCTGGCGAGTTCCTTCTCGGCGGCCGGCTTGGCGGCCTCGGCCGGCTTCGGGGCGGGCCCCGCGGCCTCCTGGAACGCCTCGAACGGCTTCTCCATCTGCGAGAGGCCGACGGTCTCGCGCTTCAGGAACACGGCCAGGGTCCAGTCGGTGAAGACGCGGACCTTGCGGTTCATGGTCGGGACCATGGCGCCGTGGTACAGGCGGTGGAACCACCAGGCCGGACGGCCCTTCAGCTTGTACTTGCCGAAGAGGATCGCCACGCCCTTGTGCAGGCCGAGACCGGCCACCGCACCGAGGTTCTTGTGCTTGTACTCGGCCTGCGGGAAGCCCCGCATGCCCGCGATGACGTTGTCACCGAGGACGGCGGCCTGACGGACCGCGTGCTGGGCGTTCGGCGGGCACCAGGCGCCCTCACCGGCGGCGAGGTCCGGCACCTGGGCGTTGTCGCCGGCGGACCAGACGTAGTCGAAGCCCTTGACCTGCAGGGTGGGGGCGGTGTCGACGTGGCCGCGCGGGCCCAGCGGCAGACCGAAGTTGGCCAGCACCGGGTTCGGCTTCACACCGGCGGTCCACACGATGGTGGAGGCGTCGGCCTCGATGCCGTTCTTCAGCACCACGTGCTGGTCGACGCAGGAGTCCATCGAGGTCTCGATGTAGATCTCGATGTCGCGCTCTTCGAGCTTCTCCTTGGTCCACAGACCGAGGTCCGGGCCCATCTCCGGGAGGATGCGGTTGGCCGCCTCCACCAGGATGAAGCGCATGTCGTCGCGGCTGACGGTCCTGTAGATCTTGGCGGCGTCGCGCGCCATGTCCTCGATCTCGGCGATCGTCTCGACACCGGCGAAGCCACCGCCGACGACGACGAAGGTCAGCGCCTTGCGGCGGACCGCCTCGTCCGTGGTGGACTCGGCGCGGTCCAGCTGCGACATGACGTGGTTGCGGAGGCTGATGGCCTCCTCCACCGTCTTCATGCCGATGCCGTGCTCGGCCAGACCCGGGATCGGGAAGGTGCGGGAGACCGAACCGGTCGCGACGACCAGGTAGTCGAAGGGCAGCTCGTACGAGTCGCCCGCCGCCGGCTGGATGGTGGCGATCTTGCGCTCGTGGTCCACACCGGTGACCGCACCGGTGAGCACCTCCGCCTTCTTCAGGGCGGTGCGCAGGGGCGCGACGAGGTTGCGAGGCGCGACGTTGCCGCCGGCCGCCTCCGGGAGGAAGGGCAGGTACGTCATGTACGACCGCGGGTCGACGACCGTGACGGTCGCCTCCCCGTAGCGCATCTTCTTGAGGATGCGCATCGCGGCATACAGGCCGACGTAACCACCGCCGACAATGAGGATGCGAGGACGCTCCGTGGTGCTCATATCGGAAAGTATCCAGCACCGTTCGGAGCAGCCTTCGTGAGCCCGCTCACAAGCATCTGGACACCCTCTGCTACACTTCGCGCCCCCTTCGGACCGGGTGGAGCACCTCCTCACCGCCCCCAGGGGTGCGGGGTGAGCACACACGTTCGGACCACCCTGCTGAGCAGCAACGATCCGTTTGCCGCCCGGGTTCCCGCGTATGATCGCGATTCCCAAACCCGCGTGCGAGACTCACCTGCGATCCAGCGGTCACCATGCCCGACGGGCCTTCAGTCCCACATATCGGACGTAGCGGGCGACCGAGTGGGCCGAATGACCCCATCGCCATGTGAAGAAATTCACGAAGTTTTCCGCACGGCCCCGGGCGCGCCCCGGCCCCGGGCCCCCCGAAGGGGTTCCGGGGCCGGTTCCGTAAGGCTCGCGGGCCGTTCGCGGGTGGTACCGGACGGCTCGGCGCGGGCGGTTCAGGCGCGGGCGGTTCAGGCGCGGGTGGTTCAGGCGCGGGACTCGGCGATGCTCCAGGCGATGCCGTCCAGGATGTCGTGCTCGCTGACGACCACCTCGGCGGCGCCCGTCCGCTCCATGATCTCCAGCAGCTCCAGGGCGCCGGCCGCGATCACGTCCACCCGGCCCGGGTGCATCGAGGGGATGGCCGCGCGCTGGGCGTGGGTGGAGGTCAGCAGCTCGCCGGCGATCCGGGCCACCGTGTCGCGGCCGAGCCGGGAGTGGTGGATCCGGTCGGAGAGGTAGCCCGGCAGCTCCTGGGCGATCGCCGAGACCGTGGTGACCGTGCCCGCGAGGCCCACCAGGGTGGCCGCGCCGGTCAGCGGGACGACCTCCTCGGCCTTGTCCAGCTCGGCCCGGATGTGCGCCTTGGCCGCGGCGATCTGCTCGCCGGACGGCAGCTCGGCGCCCTCGAAGTGCCGCTCGGTCAGCCGCACGCAGCCGATGTCCACCGACCGCGCCGCTTCCACGTCCGTGGTGCCGCGCACGAACTCGGTGGAGCCGCCGCCGAGGTCGAAGACCAGGTACGGGGCCGCGAACTGCCCGCCGGTGAGCTCCTTGGTGGCGCCGACGAAGGAGAGGTGCGCCTCCTCCTCGCCGCTGACCACGACCGGCTCGACACCGAGCGCGTCGCGCACGCCCTTGACGTACT
Source organism: Kitasatospora sp. NPDC004240 (assembly GCF_053603215.1). Taxonomy (NCBI): domain Bacteria; kingdom Bacillati; phylum Actinomycetota; class Actinomycetes; order Kitasatosporales; family Streptomycetaceae; genus Kitasatospora; species Kitasatospora sp. NPDC004240. The sequence continues at coordinate 5,544 of NZ_JBSGFD010000099.1, forward strand.
CCTCGCTGTTCTCGGCGTCCCGGGAGGCGCTGGTGGCGACGAAGCGCACGTGCTCGGGGCCGACGCCGAAGCCGGAGATGATCTCCGCGTACTCGCGGCAGGCGGCGAAGGTGCGCGCCAGCGCGTCCGGGTGCAGCCGGCCCGTCCGGTCGACGTCCTGGCCCAGCCGGTTGATGATCATCCGGCGGTCCAGGTCGGTGATCGCGCCGGTCTCCGGGTCGAGGTCGGCGACCAGCAGACGGATCGAGTTGGTGCCGCAGTCGATCGCGGCGACCCGGGTGACGCTCATTCGGCGGCCTCCTGCCCGGGAGCGGCCTCGCCGGACCCCTCCGCGGCTTCCTCGGCGGCGCGCTTCTTCGCGGCACGCTCGACGGTCTTCTGCTCCTTGGCGGCGATCACGGCCGCGTGGTCCTGCTCCTTGGCGCGGTTGCGCGCCACCCGCGCACCGGCCTCCGCGACCTCGGCGGCGGAGACGCACGGGCCCTTGGCCCACCAGTCCTCCAGCATGCCGAGCGCCTCGTCGCCGAGCGGGTTCACGCCCGGACCGGCCGCCAGCGAGTGGCCGGCCAGCACGTGCAGGCACTTCACCCGGTCCGGCATGCCGCCGGCGCTCGGGAAGCCCTCCAGCACCTCGATGGCGTCGCGCCGGGCGATGTAGTCCTCGTGCGCCTTCTGGTACGCGGCGGCCAGCTCCGGGTCCTCGGCGAGCCGGGCGGTCTGCTCCTTCATCACGCCGTCCGCCTCCAGGGTGCCGATCAGCGAGGCGGCCTTGGGGCAGGTCAGGTAGTACAGCGTCGGGAACGGCGTGCCGTCCGGGAGCCGGGGGGCCGTCTCCACGACGTCCGGGTTGCCGCAGGGGCAGCGGTGCGCGACCCCGCGCAGACCGCGCGGGACCCGGCCGAGCTGGGCGGCGATGGCCGCGACGTCGGCGTCGGAGACGGTGGGGTGGTTCTCAGTGGTCATGGGAGGAGCTGTCTCCAACGGGGGCGGGGGTGGGAACGGGTGCGGACGGGGCGGGGGCCGCGGGCGGCGGCGGGGCGGGCACGGCGGCGGGTGGTCGTACGGCGGCGGGCGGGGCCTGCGCGGCCGCGTCCACGGCCCGGTCCGCGGCGTCGACGGAGCGCCAGAGGTCGGTGTACCAGGGCCGGGCGGCCCTCCCGGGCGCGCCCGGGGCGCCGTTCGGAGCGGTGCCGGCCGGGCCCTGGGCGATCGAGCCCCGGGCGACCGCGCCGCCCTGGCTCCCGGCGGCCGGGCTCCCGGGCGCCGGAGTGGCGGAGGGGTCCGCGGCGGTGAACGGGGTCTCCCCCGGCATCGCGTAGTGCAGCCGCTCACGGGCCTGCGTCCGGACGTACTCCGGGTCCTGCCAGCGGGCCTTCTCCCGCCGCAACTGCTCGACCTGCTGCCGGGCGTGCTCGGCCCGCTCCCGCTGGGCGGCGATCTCGGAGCGCTGGGAGATGAACTGCTTCGTCGGGTAGGCCAGGATCGCCACCAGTGAGCAGAGCACCAGGACCAGGACGGTCGCCCGGCTCGTGAACCGGGGCCGGGCGGCCAAGCCCGGGATCCGCCAGCCTGTCATCTCCCGCATCCCCTCCTGGTTCCGCTGCCCGGTCGCGACGCGGGACCACCGGCCCCGCGACGGCACGCCCGCCGGTCGCGACGGTGCCCCGCCGTCCACCCTACGGGGTGAACAGGCGGGGCACCGAGACGAGCCGTGTGTGTCAGCCCTCGTGCTTGAAGCGCGGGAAGGCGCCACGGCCGGCGTACTCGGCGGCGTCGTCGAGGATCTCCTCGATGCGCAGCAGCTGGTTGTACTTGGCGACGCGCTCGGAGCGGGCCGGGGCACCGGTCTTGATCTGGCCGCAGTTGGTGGCGACGGCCAGGTCGGCGATGGTGACGTCCTCGGTCTCGCCGGAGCGGTGCGACATCATGCAGCGGTAGCCGTTGCGCTGGGCCAGCTCGACGGCGTCCAGGGTCTCGGTCAGCGAACCGATCTGGTTCACCTTCACCAGCAGCGCGTTGGCGGTGCCGGTCTCGATGCCCTTGGCCAGGCGGGCCGGGTTGGTGACGAACAGGTCGTCGCCGACCAGCTGGACCTTGTCGCCCAGCTTGACGGTCATGGCCTTCCAGCCGTCCCAGTCCGACTCGTCCAGCGGGTCCTCGATGGAGACCAGCGGGTACGCGGCGACCAGCTCGGCGTAGTACTCGATGAGCTCGGCGGCCGAGAGGGCCTTGCCCTCGAACTGGTAGGCGCCGTCCTTGTAGAACTCGGAGGCGGCGACGTCCAGGGCCAGCGCGATGTCGCGGCCGGGCACGTAGCCGGCCTTCTGGATGGCCTCGGTGATGAGGTCCAGGGCCTCGCGGTTGCTGGACAGGTTCGGCGCGAAGCCGCCCTCGTCGCCCAGGCCGGTGGACAGGCCCCGCTCCTTCAGCACGCCCTTGAGGGTGTGGTAGACCTCGACGCCCCAGCGGACGGCCTCGGAGAAGGACTCCGCGCCGATCGGGGCGATCATGAACTCCTGGATGTCGACGTTGGAGTCCGCGTGCGAGCCGCCGTTGAGGATGTTCATCATCGGGACCGGCAGGACGTGCGCGTTCGGACCGCCCAGGTAGCGGAACAGCGGCAGGTCGCTGGCCTCGGAGGCGGCGTGCGCCACGGCCAGGGAGACGCCCAGGATGGCGTTGGCGCCGAGCGAGGACTTGTCCGGGGTGGCGTCCAGGTCGAGCATGGCCTGGTCGATCAGGCGCTGCTCGGTGGCGTCGTAGCCGACCAGCTCCGGGCCGATCTGCTCGATGACGGCCAGGACGGCCTTCTCCACGCCCTTGCCGAAGTAACGGTTCTTGTCACCGTCGCGCAGCTCCAGGGCCTCGAAGGCACCGGTGGAGGCACCGGACGGGACAGCGGCACGGCCGGTGCTGCCGTCGTCGAGGCCGACCTCGACCTCGACCGTGGGGTTGCCACGCGAGTCGAGGATCTCACGGGCTACGACGACATCGATGGACGGCACGAGGCATCTCCTAGCGGAAGCAGGGTCCAGCTGACGGGGTGGTGAGGTCGGCGGGACGATTGCGGAGTCGTTACGAGACCAGAGCCTAACCGCACGGGCCGTCCGGGCCACGTCCGCCTCGGTTCCGTCTCAGCGTGTGGCCCGGTTACCCACCGGTAGTTCACCTGCTCGCCCTGTGAGATACCCATGGAAGCGGACGAAGGGGGTCGAAACGACCCCCTTCGTCGAGCGCGGGGCCGGTGGGGCGGGTGTGCTTCCGGGTGTGGTGGGTGCGCTTCCGGGGGCGGCCCGGCGTGCTTCCCCGTGCGGCAGGGCCGGCGGACGGCTCCGGCGTGGCGCGGGGCCGGGCTGGGACGGCCCCGGCGTCAGCCGAGGTTGAGCACCTGGCCCGGGAGGATCAGGTTCGGGTCGGTGCCGACGGTGCCGCGGTTGCCCTCGTACAGCGAGGGCCAACCGCCCCGGACGTCGTGCGAGGCGGCGATGCCGGACAGCGTGTCACCCGAGACGACGGTGTAGCCGGGGGCGGGCGCCGGGGTGGCGGCCGGGACCGGGACGGCGTCGGCGGACGGGACGTTGATCGGGGTCACCCCGGCGCCCGGCACGGTCTGCGCGTCCGGCGCCGGCTGGGTGCCCGGGACGGTCTGCGCGCCCTGAGCGCCCTGAGCGCCCTGGGTGCCCGGGACGGCCTGCGTGCCCTGCGCGCCCTGGGTCGGGTCGGCGGTCGGGGCGGGCGCGGTCGGCGAGGGCGCCCCGGTGGGCTGCGCGGGTGTCTCGGTCGGCTGCGCGGTGGGCTGCGCGGTGGACGCGTCCGTCGACCCCCCGGTGGACGTGGGCGCCCCGGTCGAGGCCTCGGAGTCGGAGGCGTCCGGGCCCGCCGAGTTGGCGGCGGCCCGCGGGGCGAAGGTCTCGTAGACGCTCTTGTGGCTGGTCCAGTACCAGGCACCGTCGTTCTGGTACCAGTACACCCGCCACTGCTCGTCCCAGCCGCCGTGGCCGGGGAAGACCGGGGCGGTCGGCCCCTGGGTCTTCGGCTCCTCGGCCGGCTTCTGCGGCGCGACCGGCGCCTCGGAGGAACCCGGCTTGACGTCGTTGGACTTGTCGACCTGCGCCGGCCCCTCGCCCTTCGTCAGCCCCGCACGCTTGGAGCAGACCGGCCAGGCCCCCGGCCCCTGGGCGGACAGCACCTTCTCGGCGATCGTGATCTGCTGCGACTTGGTCGCCTGGTGCGCCTGCGGCGCGTACGCGGTGCCGCCGTACGCCTTCCAGGTGCTGGCGTTGAACTGGAGGCCGCCGTAGTAGCCGTTACCGGTGTTGATGGCCCAGTTGCCGCCGCTCTCGCACTGGGCGACGGCGTCCCAGGTGGAGACCGGGGCCGCGGTGGCGCCGCCGGCCGTCAGCAGGGGCATGGCGAGCCCGACGCCCGTCACTCCGGCGACGGCGATGGCCTTCTCGGTCTGGGTGCGACGACGGTGACGACCGTTTCCGACGAACAGCATGGGGGTGTCCCTCTCCGCACGCCTGCGAGGTGAGCTGTCGGGTTCGGACCGGGAGGTGGCCCGGCCGCGTCACGGAGAGTGTCCGGTCTGCGGCTTCACCCCAAGCCGTGGGGACGGCATCGAAACCTGGGTCCCCCGCCCCTGCCCGTTGGGGTCTGGTCGGTGTCCCGGCGGCGCGGCGGGCAGGATTCGGCGTCCCGCGCCCGGGGTCCACAGCTGCGGACAGCACGGAGAGTAGACAGAACCTCAGACCGATCACAAGCTCATATCGCCGGCATCACGCGAAAATTACGGCGGATGTTCGATCGTTCACCAACGGGGGCTATATGTCCGGATTGATGGTGTTTCATGTGGATGCCATTCGAGTGTTTCCGACACGCCGTCAGAGTGTCGGAGCGTGACCGAAACCGGAATCCGGGGCCGGCCGGAGCCGACCGGCCCCGAGTCCCGAACGGGCGTCCGGGTGCGTTCCGCCGGGTGGGGTCCCGACCCGCCGCCGGATGTCACGGTGCGTCGCCGGGTGAACGGCCGGTGACACCCCGGCCGCGGACCGGTGTCCCGCCGGTCGACGCACGGCCCGTGCGCCGGGCGCGTCGAAGGTATGCGGAAGAGCCCAGGGGCCGTCCCGGCGGTCCGGCGGACACATCGGCCCGGCCCCGCCCGGGAGTTACCCGCGAGTCGGGTCGGGGGCGGGCCGGGCGCGGGGCGACCGCCCCCCGGACGGCCGGAGGGCGGTCCCTCCGAACCCCGGCGGCGGGGCGCCGGATGTGACGGAGAGAGAGCATCGGGGGCCCGGCGCCGGATGTGGACGAAAGGTGTCCGTTCAGCCCTCGAAGGCCCCTTCGGACCGCCGTTCCGGGCTGAAATCCACGGGGAGTTCACGAAGTCCTCGCATGATCAGTCCACCGCGCCAGCGCAGGTTCTCCGGGCTCTCGGCGAGCCGGAGGTCGGGCAGCCGGGCGAGCAGGGTGGCGAGAGCCGTACGGCCCTCCAGGCGGGCCAACGGCGCGCCGATGCAGTAGTGGATGCCGTGCCCGAAGCCGAGGTGCGGATTGTCCGCACGGGCCAGGTCGAGGGTGTTCTCGTCCGAGAAGCGGGCCGGGTCGCGGTCCGCCGCCGCCAGCACCACCAGCACCGGGTCACCGACCGGGATGTCCACGCCGCCGATGGCCAGCGGGCGGGTCGCGAACCGCCAGGTGGCCAGCTCCACCGGACCGTCGTACCGCAGCAGCTCCTCGATCCCGGTCTCCAGCAGGCCGCTCTCGCCGCGCTCCACGGACTCCTGCAGCAGCGTCCGCTGGCCGGGGTTGCGCAGCAGCGCGTAGACGCCGTTGCCGATCAGGTTGACGGTCGTCTCGAAACCGGCGAAGAGGAGGATGAAGGCCATCGCCGCGGCCTCGTTCTCGGTGAGGTGCTCACCGTGGTCGCCGGCCCGGATCAGGCCCGAGATCAGGTCGTCCCCGAGGTCCGCCCGCTTGCGGTGGATCAGCTCCAGCAGGTACGCCCGCATCCGCTTGACCGCCCGGCCGACTCCGCCGCGCTGCCCGCCGCCGTGCCGGATCATCATGCCCGCCCAGTCCCGGAAGTCGTCCTGGTCCTCGGCCGGCACGCCCAGCATGTCGCAGATCGCGTAGATGGGGAGCGGGAAGGCGAACTCGTGGATCAGGTCCGCCGAACCGCGCTCCGCGAAGCCGTCGATCAGCCGGTCGGTCAGCTGCTGCACCCGCGGCTCGAACTCGGCCACCCGGCGGGGCGTGAACGCCTTCGACACCAGCCGCCGCAGCCGGGTGTGGTCCGGCGGGTCGATGTTCAGCAGGTGGGTCATGAGGTCCGCCTGCCGCTCCCCCGGGATGCCGACCCGGCCGGTGCGGTGCGCCTGCCCGCTGTGGTGCGCCGGGTTCTTGGAGAGCCGGCTGTCGGCCAGCGCCTGCCGCGCGTCCGCGTACCGGGTCACCAGCCACGCCTCCACCCCGCTCGGCAGGGTGGTGCGGTGCACCGGGGCGTGCTCGCGCAGCCACGCGTACGCGGGGTAGGGGTCGGCGGCGAACTCCCAGGTGAACAGCTCGGGGCGGGTGGGGGTGGGGTCCGCAGGGGTGGGGTCCGCAGGGGTGGGGGCTGCGGGGGCGGGGGTTGCCGGAGCGGGCGTGGGCTCCGGGGTGGAGGAGGGGGTGGCGGCGTCGGGCTGAGCTGGCATGGGTCGACCGTATCCGGTGCTCGGAGCGGGGTGCGGGGGTGCGGGGTGCGGGGGTCCGGGGTGCGGGGGTCCGGCGTCCGGCGTCCGGCGTCCGGCGTCCCGGGGACGGGGAGAGGAGGTGGGACGGGTGGCGGCGGGGCCGGGGCCGGGACGGTCACGGTGGGCGGGCGGACGGGGTGACTCGGGTGACGATCAGGCGTGAGTCTGGTCACCTGAGGGGTAATCCCTGTTGCGGAGGGTCAGGACCTGCCTACGATCCTCCGCAGTCGTCGTGGGCGCCGGTGCGGTGTCGCCCACAGGGAGGAGCCCACCATGCGGGTAACCGGGGCAGTCGTGGTCATCGCGGTACTCGACGGCGGGTCGGGTGCCGACCTCGCCCGCCGCTTCGCTGCCGCCGGTTCCGCCGGCATGCTGATCGCCGACCAGCGGGTCGGCGTCGCCGAGGACCTCGCCACCGAGCTCGACCGGCCCGGCTGCCCGGTCGTGGGCGTCTGCGGGGACGTCCGGCGCCCCAGCGACATCGCCGCCCTCGTGGACACCGTCGAGAAGCACCTCGGGCCGATCGACCTGTTCTGCGTCGCGGGCCCGGACGGCGAGCGGATCGTCTCCCTCGCCGACCTGCCCGACCACCTCGACCTGGAGCGCCTCGCCGAACTGCTCGCGCTCGTCGGCGAGGCCATCAGCGAGGTCGTGCCGCACCAGCGCCGCCCCGTCGAGGAGCGGGCCGGTGTCTGAACCGCCCGGCCGTCCCCGTCAGGTGAGCCCCTCCGCGGCGCGCACCGCGTCCCGGTAGCCGCGCGCGGCCGTCCGCAGCGCGGCGTCGACGTCCACCCCGGCGTCGTGCGCCCGCTGCGCCACCGCGAGCAGCAAGCTGCCCGCCGACTCCGCCGTGAGCTCGACCGGCAGCTCGTACGGCTCGTCGGGCACACCCGTGAAGCCCGACCGGCGCACCCGCGACACCAGCTTCGCCGCGTACGCCAGCGACGGCAGCCCGGCCGGCACGCCGTCCAGCACCGACTCTCGCTCCGACTTCTCGGCCGCCTTCAGCTGCTCCCAGTTCGCCTCCACCTGGGCCGCGCCCTCGGCCTCGGTGTCCCCGAAGACGTGCGGGTGGCGGTACATCAGCTTCTCGACGATGTCCCCCGCCACGTCGTCGATGGAGAACGGGTCCTCCGCGTCCTCCTCGGCGATCCGCGAGTGGAAGAACACCTGGAGCAGGACGTCGCCCAGCTCCTCGCGCAGCGTCGCGCGGTCCCCCTCCTCGATCGCCTCGACCAGCTCGAACGACTCCTCCACCAGGTACTTCACCAGGCTCGCGTGGGTCTGCTCGGCGTCCCAGGGACATCCGCCCGGCGAGCGCAGCCGGTCCATGACGGAGACCATGTCGAGCAGCCGCGCACCCGGCAGGTCGTACGAACCGGGCAGCACCTCGATCTCGGGGAGCGTCCCCGCCTCCTCGACGGCGAGCCGCGCCAGCGCGTCCGTCAGCCCGGGGTCGCCGTCCGGGCTGCCCAGCCAGACGGTGGGGGCTCCGGACGGCGAGCTCGCACCGGTCAGGAGGCGGGCGAGGGCCGGGGGCGTCAGCGGGGCGACGATCTCCACCTCGACCCCGGCCTGCCGGACCGCCGCCAGCTGCGGGTGATCGGCGTCCGCGGCCAGCACCCGGCCCGCCCCGCGCAGCGCCTCCCAGGCCGGCCACGAGAGCAGCCCGGGGGCGATGCGGTGGGTGGTGGTGAGCAGGATCAGCTTCGCGCTCGCGGCGCCGGGAGGAGTGGTCACGCTCCGAACCTACCTGCCGGAGGCGGAGCTCCGCGTCCGCATTCCAGGGGCAGCGGGGGTGGGGCGGGGCGGGCGGGGGCGGGACGGAATATGTAGACCGGTCTACCTTTGGTGGGTGCATCGGGCGGCGGGCGGCGGGCATCGGGTGTCGGGCATAGGCAGCGGGCGTCTGGTGTCGGGTGTCGGGTGTCGGGTCGGAGGTCGCCAGAGGTAGACCGGTCTACATACTTCACGGACCAGCCATCACCATGTAGACCGGTCTGCATATTTCTGCGCCCGATATCGGTGGGGCGATCAAGCGATCACGCGGCAAAACGATCACGCGGTAAGGCCGTGAGGCGGTCAGCCGGCCCGGGTGAGCCAGGGAGGGCTGTCGGGCAGGAGGGCGACCCGGTCGGGTTCCCAGGTGCCGTAGCGGGGGTTGATCCGGACCCGCAGAGCGGTGGAGGCGTCCGCGAGGGCCCGACGGACGGTCGCGTCACCGACCGGTGTGTCGGCGTCCTGCCCCGCCGCCTCGGCGAGCCGCCGGATGCCCAGCTGCTGGCGCAGGTAGTCGTCAACCCCGGCACTCGGGATGCCCTGACGCGTCAGGGCCAGGAGCAGTTGCCCACCTCCCCCGTAGCGGAGCTCCTCCGCCGTACGGGCCGCCGCGACGTCCCCATCGGTGATCGTCAGTCCGTGGTCCGCCACCGCCCGGGCGACGACCGCGTCGAGCACCAGTTCCGTGACCGCCCGGCGCGCCAGCCCGTCCGGCTGCTCCCGGGCGTCCGCCGAACCGCCCGTGGTGGCCTGCCGCAGTTCCGCCACCCGGGCCTCGACCGTGCCGACCGCGATCCGCCGGCCGTCCAGCACCGCCGCCGTACCGCCCGCCAGGCCGTCCTGCCCGCACCCGGCCAGCACCGTGGTCACGATCAGCGCGCCCGCTGCGCGGACGGCGGTCCGACGGTGCATGGCTGGCCTCCGGATTCCGAGGAGCCGGGTATGACCCGAGGCTAGGCCCGTCCGGGCCTCCTCGCGCGGACCGTCGCCCGAACGGGTCAGCCCGTCCACGCCCGGCCCGCCGGCCCCGCCGGCCCGGCGGTGGACGGGAACGGCCCGGCGCCCGGGACCGGTGCCCGGGTGCCCGGCTCAGCGCCCGAGGCCGTACGGGTTGCCGGAGGTGTACGGGTTGCCGGGGACGGGTGACGGCCAGGGGGTGCCCCGTGGGTCGACGGCCGGGGGCTGGTTGGTCGTCCGGTGGGGCTGGAGCTGGTCGAGGACCTGACGGAGCCGGCGGACGTCGCCGTGGTGCGGTCCGAGGCGCTGCTCCCGGTCGAAGAGCAGCTGGAGCAGCCACTGCCAGGCCCCCTCCGCGTCCCCGCCCGCCGCCAGCAGCAGGCCGATCCGCTCCCGCAGTTCGAAGGCCCGGTCCGGCGCGGTGTCGAGCCCGGACTCCAGGCGCGCCGTGCGGGCGTCGAGCAGGGCCCGGTACTCGGCCAGCGCCTCGGCGCCGTGGCCGAGGTGTTCCAGGCACTCCGCCGCACGGTGGCGGTGCTCCAGCCCCTGCGGGCCGTGCGGCCCGCCGTCGGAGGTGGCGGCCAGCAGCCGGTACTCGGGCAGGGCCTCCCGGTACCGGCGTTCCTGCAGCAGGGTGCGGGCGTAGATGGTCCGGACGGTGCGGACGAGCGGCGCGCCGTCGCCGAGCTCGGCCTGCGCGCGGGGCAACAGCCGGGCGGCCAGATCCAGCACCTCGCTGTGGCGCCGGGCGTCGACCAGGTCGGAGAGGTGCGCGCAGGCCGCCGCGAGGTCCGGCGAGGAGACGGCCCCGGTGGCGGCGGGCGGCGGTGCCCCGAAGCCGACGGGAGCGGCAGGAGCGGCGGGAGTGACGGGAGTGACGGGAGTGACGGCAGTGGGGGCCACGGCGGGCTGCCCGGGGACGGCGCTCATCAGCAGCGGCCGCGGTTCCGCCTCCACCGGCCCGGCGGACGGACCCGCCATCGGCCCGGCCGTGAACCCCGCGGGCGAACCCGCCCTCGCCCCCGCAGTCTGCGCGGGAACGGACGCCGGCGCCGGGGCGCCGAAGGCCACCGGTCGCGGCTGCGGCTGGTGGGGGTGGCGGAACGGCCGCGTCGGGTCCGGCAACGGCCCGTACCCCGGCTGCGGGACCGGCACGGCGGCCGGGAGCAGCGGCAGCAGCCGCTCGTTCACCCGCTGCGCGTCGGCCGGACGGTCGGCCGGCTGCTTGGCGAGCAGGTCCAGGACCAACCGCTCCAGTACCTCGGGCACCTCCGGGCGCAGCTCGCGCAGCGGGACGGGCGGTTCGTCGACGTGCCGGCGCAGCACGCCGAGCGCGGTCGGCGCGCGGAACGGCTCCTCGCCGGCGAGCATCTCGTGCAGCAGGCAGCCGAGCGCGTAGAGGTCGCTGCGCGGGTCGGCGGTGGCGGCGAGCGCCTGTTCCGGGGCCATGTAGGCGGGGCTGCCGATCGGGACGCCGGTGAGGGTCAGCCGGGTGGACTCGGTGTCCAGGGCGGTGGCGATGCCGAGGTCGAGCAGGACCGTCCGGCCGTCCTCACGGACCATCACGTTGCTGGGCTTCAGATCGCGGTGCACCACCGGCACGGCGTGCACCACGGCCAGCGCGGCGCACAGCTGCGCGGCCACGGCGACGGCCCGTTCGACCGGGAACGGCGCGTCCTCGGCGATCAGGTCCGCCAGGCTGACGCCCGGAACGCGCTGCATGACCAGGTACAGCTCGCCGCCGTCCTCACCCGCGTCGAAGACGGTGACCAGGCCGGGGTGGTCCAGCTTGGCCGTGATCCGGCACTCGCGCAGGAACCGGCGACGCAGTTCCTCACCCCGGCCGCCGCCCCCGGAGTCGGCCCCGCCACCGCCGGCGCCCGCGGCGATCAGGAGGTCGGTGCGGAGCAGCTTGACGGCCACCGGACGGTCGAGCCGCTCGTCGTAAGCGCCCCAGACCTGACCCATGCCGCCGTGGCCGATCTTCTCCGCCAGGCGGTAGCGGCCGCCGATGACCCGGGCGGCGGTCATCGGCCGCCCTCGCGGGCCTGACGGCGCAGCAGCTCACCCAGCTCGCGGAGTTCGTCGGCGGGCGGTGCCGGCTGCGGAAGCGGCTGGGCACCGTGGACGGGGGCGCCGGGCCCGCCGGGGGCGGTCGGGGTCACCGGAGCTCCGAGGGGGACGGTCGGCGTGGTGGGCGGACCGGGCTGGGCCGGCTGGGCGGGGACGGCGTACGGGGCGGCCGGGTGGCCGAAGGCCGTCTGCGCGTACGGCGCGAGGGCGTACACGCCGGTCGGGGCGGTCGGGGCGATGGGTGTGATGCCGCCGGGCGGTGCGAGCGGTACGGGGGCACCGACCGGCGCCGGCCAGAAGGAGCGACGGTCCATCACCAGGTAGTGGACCGGAGCGCCGAGCCACAGCGCGGCCATCGCCACCATGCCGACGGTGTCGGCGGTGTTCTGTTCCTTCCCGCCGTTGCCCAGGACCGCGCACACCAGCATCGTGGCGAACAGCCCGCCGAACAGCGCCGCGCCGACGACGTCGTACCCCCGCCGGCGACGGGCCGCCAGGAGGAAGGAGGGCAGCATGCCGAGCACACCGACCGTCAGCAGGGGCGCGAGCACGCAGAGCACCCGGCCCCGCGTGCCAAACGGGCCCGCGGCCGGCCCCGGGCCCGGGCTCGGCACCGGCCCGGGCGGCGGCCCGAACTGCCCGGGGTACTGCCCTGCCATGTGCGCTCCTGAACGGTGAGGACGACGGTCGGCCGAGGTCGTAGGAACCCCGCACACCGTACCGCCCGTACCCGGACCACCGGCGCCCTTCGCCAGGCCCGGGAAGCGCGCTCGGGGCACCGCCGCACCGCCGGGCACGAAATGGACCGACCGGTCTACAGATTCGCCGCCGGCCCGGGAAATATGCCGACCGGTCTACAGATTAAGGAATATGACGACCGGTCTACCTATCCCCCTCGCGCCCCACGAGCGGAACCCCTCAGGGAGCCGTCGGCGGCGGAGGGTTGGTGGCGAGGGTGTCGGTGAGGGCCTGGGTGAGCGTCCGGCCCAGAGCCGCGGCCTGGGCGAGGGCGGCGTCGAAGGCGGCGATCCGGGCGAAGGCCGCACCCAGTCGGCGCTGTTCGGCGATCGGGAGGCGCGGGAGTTCGACCCGGCGGATGTCGAGACGGGCGGTGGTGGAGGCGTGGCTGGCGGCCCGCCGGGTGCCGGCCGTGGAGCGGAGCCATCCGGCCAGGAAGTCCGGGTCGAGCAGCGCCGGATCCGGGCGCAGCAGGTGCAGCTGCCGCCCGAGGACCGCGCCCACCGCCGGGTCGCCCTCGCGGACCACCCGGGCCACCCCGCTCCCGAGGGCCGGGGTGAGCACATCACCCGCCCGGGCGCGGAGGCCGTCGGCCGCCCCGTCGAGGACGGCGCCGGTCGGGGTACCGGTGATCAGGTCCTGGTCCGTGAGAACCGGCGCGCCCACCGCTCCGGTCCCCCCGCCGACCGTGGCACGACCCTGGGCGCCCGGACCGGAGGAGTGCACCTCCAGCGCACCGCCGCGCACCAGCTCCCCCAGGGTGATGACCGGCGCGGGCGGGGCCGAGGCCTCCGGGGCGAGCGGCGGAAGCAGGGTGTCCGGTGCCGGAAGGTCGGCCAGGAGCTCGGCCAGGCGGCCGCCGAGGTGGGCGAGTTCGGCCACTCCGCCGACGGGTGCGGCGGGCGGGACGTGCCGGCTGGGCGAGAGGTCCGTCTCGTCGTCCAGCAGGTCGATCGCGGCCATCGTGCGGTGGCGACCCGGAACGTCCTCCGGCAGCGGCAGTCCCTCACGCGCGGCGAGGTCGAAGGCGCGCCAGGCATCCAGGACGATCCGCCTCAGCTCCGGCCAGTGCACCCGGTCGCGCCCGCCGCCCTCGCCGCCGCCACCGCCCGGGGCCGTGAACAGACCCGTCAGCTCCGACCCGACGACCCCGCCCGTACCGGCACCGACGGCCCCGCCGGCACCGCCGGTCGCGTCGAGCAGCAGCACCTGCCGGAAGTCGTCACCGGCCTCGGGGCGGCGAAGCACCCAGAGATGGAGCGGCACCCCGTACGGCGGGGCGGCGCCGGCCGGCAGGGCGATCACCGCGCGGAGGGAGCCGGAACGCAGCAGTTCGGCGCGGACCCGGCGCCCGGCCCGGCGGGTCGCGACGGTGGGCGGCAGCAGCAGCGCGGCGAGGCCGCCCGGGCGGGTGTGCGCGAGGCAGTGCAGCACCCAGGCGAGTTCGGACTCGCCGCGCGGCGGCACCTGTCCGCCGGGCCAGCGCGGGTCGTACTGCAACTCGTCGTGGCCCCAGTCGCGTTCGTTGTAGGGCGGCTGGCAGAGGACGGCGTCGAAGGTGTGGCCGGGGTGGGCGTCGGCGCGCAGCGAGTCTCCGGCGCGCAGGTCGATCGGGAGCGGCGCGGGGTCCTCGGCGGGGCTGTGCAGGGCGAGCCGGAGCTGGGCGATTGCGGCGATGACCGGGTCGGCGTCCTGCCCGTAGCGATCGGTGGTCGACGGGAGGGCGAGCAGGACCGCGCCGAGCCCGGTGGCCGGGTCCAGCACGGTGGCGGGCACGCCGGCGACGGCGGCGAGCAGTTCGGCGGCCTCCGGCGGGGTCGGGCTGAGCTGCCGGGTGTTGGCCTCCGCGTGACGGGTGAGCAGTTGCTCGTACGCGGCGGCCGGCCCGGCGAGCGGGGCAGAGACACCGGCCACGGCACCCGCACCCGCGGTGGACCCTGCAGGTGACCCCGCAAATGACCCCGCGGCGGCGGACAGTTCGGCGAGCAGCCGCGCCAGGTCCAGTTCGGTGCGCCCGAACAGGCTCGGCAGGCGGAGCAGTGCCGCCCCTTCGGGGCCGAGGACGCGGGCGGCGGTGGCCGCGACCGCGCGGGGCAGGGCGGTGGCGAGGCGGGTGTCGGGTTCGGCGGCGAGGGCGGTCCGCCGGGCCGGTTCGCGGTGCAGCGCGAGAAGCAGGGCACCAGCCCGGACCAGCGGTTCGGCGGGGTGGCCGGCCGGGTCGCGCAGGGTCTCCAGGAGCCGCCAGACACGTTCGAGCAGCGGCAGCTCGGCGATCTTGCCCTGGTCGCGCAGCCAGCCCTCGACCTCGGCCAGCGCGAAGGTCGGACTGGTGTCGCTGCCGCCCACCGGCTTCGGGAAGTCGGGGTGGCGGCGGCGCCAGTTGCTGACGGCCGCCCGGCCGACGCCGGCCAGCCGGGCGATCTCGACTGCGGTCACCTCGGGGCGGTCGGGCATGGCGGCTCCTCCGTACAGGGCTGTGACCGGACAGCATAGCCAGCACGCCACCACCGCCCGTTCACGCGTGAACTGAGAGGTTTCGCGAAAAGCTGTTGACATCGTTCACAGCGAATGGTGTGATCTCTCCATCGACGCCGAACCAGCGGCGCCGCCCGAGAAACCGGAGATCCCCATGTCCGTCACCACCACCGGCCGTGCTGTCGCCCGCCGCGCCACCATCCGCCGCTCGGCCGCACTGCTGCTGGGCGCCGCGCTGGTCACGCTGACCGCCACCGCCTGCAACTCCACCGGCAGCTCCGTCTCCACCGAGGCCAAGCAGCCCGCCGCGACCAGCGGGGCGGCGGCCGGCGCGGCGACCGGCGGCACTGCCGCCCAGCCCTCCGGCGCCGCCAAGCCCGCCGACAGCGGCGCGGCCAAGGCGCCCGCCAAGGTCGGTGACACCATCGCCCTCAAGAGCACCCTGGAGAAGAACAACACCGCCGACGTCACCGTGGTGAAGGTGGTCGACCCGGCCGAGAGCGCCAACGAGTACCTCCAGCCGGAGGCCGGCAAGCGCTACGTCTCGGTGCAGTTCCAGATCAAGGTCACCGGTTCCGCCACGTACAACGAGGCTCCCTGGAGCGGGGCCAAGGTCGTGGACTCCCAGGGCCAGTCCTTCGGCCCCTCCCTCGCGGACACCAAGGCCGGCCCGGCCTTCCAGACGCCCACCACCATCGCCCCCGGCGAGACGGGCAAGGGCTTCATCACCTTCGAGGTCCCCAAGGACGTCAAGCTCGACAAGATCCAGTTCGCGCTCGACAACGGCTTCGCGGACCAGGTCGGTCAGTGGAAGATCGCCTGACGGCTCGGTTCACAGGCGCACCACAGCGGCACGCCGCCGCAGCACCAGCACAACCGCACTCGCACTCGCACTCGCACCACGGCACCACGGCACCACGCACAAAGGCACCCCGAACGCAGAACAGCGGTCTCAGGCACCGAAGCCTGAGACCGCCGCACGCCCCCTCTCACCCCCGGGCCGGGCCATCGCCCGCCACCGGGAACCGGGAACTACCGCTTCGCCCCCGCGAGGTCGTCGAACATCACCGACAGGAACTCGCTGCACCACCCGAGCAGTTCACGCCCGACCAGCGGCTTGCCACCGATCCGCCCGGTGCTCGGCCGCGGCACCAGCAGCTGCTGCGCGGCGGCCTTGACCTGGCTGCGCGGGTAGAGCCGGTTCAGCCGCAGCTGCTGCGACTCCCGCAGTTCCACCGGCCCGAAACGGACGTTGGCCCCCTGAAGCGTGATGTCGGAGATCCCGCACCGCCGCGCGTACAGCCGCAGCGCCGCCACCAGCAGCAGGTTCTCCACCGGCTCGGGCAGCTTGCCGTAGCGGTCGACCAGTTCGTCGCGGACCTGCTGGATGTCCGCCTCGGAGTTGACCGCCGCGATCGAGCGGTACGCCTGGAGGCGCAGCCGCTCGCCCGGCGCGTAGTCGTGCGGCACGTGGGCGTCCACCGGCAGCTCGATCTTCACCTCCAGCGGCTCCTCCTCCGGCTCGCCGCCGCCGTTGGCCAGCGACTCGCGGAACTCGGCCACCGCCTCGCCGACCATCCGCATGTAGAGGTCGAACCCGACGCCGGCGATGTGCCCGGACTGCTCGCCGCCGAGCAGGTTGCCGGCGCCGCGGATCTCCAGGTCCTTCATCGCCACGTACATGCCGGCGCCCATCTCGGTGTGCTGGGCGATGGTGGCCAGCCGCTCGTGGGCGGTCTCGGTGAGCGGCTTCTCCGGCGGGTACAGCATGTAGGCGTAGCCGCGCTCGCGACCGCGGCCGACCCGGCCGCGCAGCTGGTGCAGCTGGGAGAGGCCGAAGGTGTCGCCGCGCTCGACGATCAGGGTGTTGGCGTTGGAGATGTCGATGCCGGACTCCACGATGGTCGTCGAGACCAGGACGTCGAACTCCTTCTCCCAGAAGTCGACGACGACCTTCTCCAGCTGGGTCTCCCCCATCTGCCCGTGGGCGGTGGCGACCCGCGCCTCGGGGACGAGGTCCTTCAGCCGGGCCGCCGCCTTGTCGATCGACTCCACCCGGTTGTGGATGTAGAACACCTGACCCTCGCGCAGGAGTTCACGCCGGATCGCCGCCGAGATCTGCTTCTCGTCGTACGGGCCGACGAAGGTCAGCACCGGGTGCCGCTCCTCCGGCGGGGTGGTGATGGTGGACATCTCCCGGATGCCGGTGACCGCCATCTCCAGGGTGCGCGGGATCGGCGTGGCGGACATGGTCAGCACGTCCACGTTGGCCCGCAGCTTCTTCAGCTGCTCCTTGTGCTCGACGCCGAACCGCTGCTCCTCGTCGACGATGACCAGTCCGAGGTCCTTGAAGCGGGTCTCGGAGGAGAACAGCCGGTGGGTACCGATGACGACGTCCACCGAGCCCTCGAACAGGCCCTCCAGCACGGCCTTCGCCTCGCTGTCGGTCTGGAAGCGCGACAGCGCCTTCACCGTCACCGGGAAGTTGGCGTACCGCTCGGCGAAGGTCGAGAAGTGCTGCTGCACCAGCAGCGTGGTCGGCACCAGCACCGCGACCTGCTTGCCGTCCTGCACCGCCTTGAAGGCGGCCCGGACGGCGATCTCGGTCTTGCCGTAGCCGACGTCACCGCAGATCAGCCGGTCCATCGGGACCGACTTCTCCATGTCCGACTTGACCTCGGCGATGGTGGTCAGCTGGTCGGGCGTCTCCGCGTACGGGAAGGCGTCCTCCAGCTCGCGCTGCCACGGGGTGTCCGGGCCGAAGGTGTGGCCGGGGGCGGCCATCCGGGCGCTGTAGAGCTTGATCAGGTCGGCGGCGATCTCCTTGACCGCCTTCTTGGCCCGCTGCTTGGTCTTCGCCCAGTCCGCGCCGCCGAGCCGGTGCAGCGTCGGGGCCTCGCCGCCGACGTACTTGGTGACCTGGTCCAGCTGGTCGGTCGGCACGAACAGCCGGTCGCCGGGGTGGCCGCGCTTGGCCGGCGCGTACTCCAGCACCAGGTACTCGCGGGTGGCGCCCTGCACGGTGCGCTGCACCATCTCGACGTACTTCCCGACGCCGTGCGCCTCGTGGACCACGTAGTCGCCGGCCGCCAGGGCCAGCGGGTCGATGGCGTTGCGGCGCCGGGACGGCATCCGGCGCATGTCCTTGGTGGAGGACTTCTGGCCGGACAGGTCGGTCTCGGTGACCACGGTCAGCTTGAGCGCCTCGTCGACGAAGCCGTGCTCGATCGAACCGCAGGAGACGTGGACGACGTCCCGGGTCGGCGCCTCGGTGAGGTCGGCGACCAGCCGGGCCGGGATGCCCTCGTTGCCGAGCACCTCGGCAAGGCGGCTCGCCGGGCCGTGCCCCTCGGTGACCATGACGACCCGCCAGTCGGCGGCCAGCCGTTCCTTGGCGTCGGCGATCGCGCGGGCGGTGTCGCCCCGGTAGGCCTCCACCGCGCGCATGTCCAGGGAGAGCGTGTTGACGTCGAATTCGAGCAGGCCGTCCGTCGAGGCGTCACTGGTCGCGAACGGGCTGACCGACCACCACGGCAGTCCGATCTCGGCGGCGTGTTCGCGCACGTCGGCCAGCGACCGCAGCGAGGCGGCGGAGACGTCGATGCTCTCCAGGTCGATCGGGCGGTCGCCGCCGGCCGCGGCCGCCACCCAGGAGGCGTGCAGGAACTCCTGGCTGGTCGCCACCAGGTCGGCCGCCCGGGTGCGGACCCGCTCCGGGTCGCAGACCACGGCGACCGAGCCGAGCGGCAGCACGTCCACCAGCAGTTCCATGTCATCGACCAGGACGGGCGCCAGCGACTCCATGCCCTCGACCGCGATGCCCTCGGCGATCTTGTCCAGGATCTCGGCCAACCCCGGGTGCTCCACCGCCAGTTCGGCGGCCCGCGCCCGGACCTCGTCCGTCAGCAGCAGCTCCCGGCACGGCGGCGCCCAGAGCCCGTGCTCGGCGATCTCCAGCGAGCGCTGGTCGGCGACCTTGAAGTAGCGGATCTCCTCGACGTCGTCGCCCCAGAACTCCACCCGCAGCGGGTGCTCCTCGGTCGGCGGGAAGACATCCAGGATGCCGCCGCGCACCGCGAACTCGCCGCGCTTCTCGACCAGTTCGACCCGCGAGTAGGCAGCGGCCGCCAGTCGCCGGGCGACCTCCTCCAGGTCGTGCGACTCACTCCGCCGAACGGCCACCGGCTCCAGCTCGGCCAGCCCCTTCACCTGCGGCTGCAGCACCGAACGCACCGGCGCCACGATCACCTGCACCGGGCCGGCCGCCGGGTCGTCCGCCCGCGGGTGCACGATCCGGCGCAGTACGGCCAGCCGGCGGCCGACCGTGTCCGAGCGCGGCGAGAGGCGCTCGTGCGGCAGCGTCTCCCAGGCCGGGAACTCGGCCACCGCGTCCGGCGGCAGCAGCGAACGCAGCGAGGCCGCGAGGTCCTCGGCCTCCCGGCCGGTCGCCGTCACCGCGAGCACCGGACGGCCGCGCTCCCCCGCCGCCTGGCCGGCGAGCGCGCGGGCCAGTGCGGCGATCGTGAACGGCCGGGCGGCGGGCGGGCCGACCAGGTCCAGGTGGTGCCGGCCGCCGGCCGCGGCACCGGTGGCGGTCGCGGCCTCGATCGCCTCGGCGAGGGCCGCGTCCCGCGCGACGACATCGAGCAGTCCGGTCAGGCTCATGTGGAGTCTCTTCTTCGTCCCGTGGCTGGTGCTGCCCCCGGGCACCAGAGGCCGGCCGGGCAACGCGAACGGCCCGGCACGCCGAGCGGCCGGGGGTCTCCAGACTACGCCGCGCCGACGACGCGCACGCCGCGCACGCCCTCGGCGGCCCCGGTCCTCGACGACGGGGCGCGGGCGGCGGGGGTGCGGCAGGGAACCGTCGGGCCGGCGGCGGGCGATCAGCGAGGGCGCCGCGGGCGATCGGCGGGAGTCCCGCGGCCCGCCGGCGGAGGTGCGGCGGGTACGAAGGGTCACGCGGGCCCCGGCTCCGCGATCTGCCACGAACTGGACATACTCCTGTCACTGGCCGTCCATGGAGATCGCGCACCATGGAGAACGTGCTCGCCGCACCCAACCGTGGGGGATGGCTGTGGCGGCACGACCGCACACCCGATGGGGGTCGGGGGTGCGAGGCGTGGGCGACCCTGGGTGGGGGCGCCCGCCCAAGCGCCGGGAACCGTGGCGCCCTTTCCTGGAGGGCGCCACGGGTCTCGGCCTCTTGCGTTCGCGGCTCCGTGCTGCCGCGGTGCCGTCGGCCGTATTGCCGGGGCCGGTTCGCCGGTGGGGCCGGTTCGCCGGTGGGGCCGGTTCGCCGGTGGGGCCGGTTCGCCGGTGGGGCCGGTTCGCCGGTGGGGCCGGCGACCAGGTGACCCGGCGGGCCCGACGATCCGATGGCCGGTCCGCCACGGCGCGCCTCCGCCGCGCGCCCCCGTGCGCCTCCGGTCGGCTCCGGCCGGCCGGGCGGAATCCCCGAAAACCCACGCGGGGCGGGCCCGCTCCCTACCCTGTTGTGGCGACGGTGCGGGGACGCCCCGGAGGGGACGCGGGGGTACCGCGATGGAGGGGGTACTTCGTCATGCGCGTTGTCATCGCAGGTCAGGGCTATGTCGGACTTCCGCTGGCGGTCCGCGCGGCCGAGGTCGGACACCGGGTCGTCGGGTACGACGTGGACGAGCGCCGCATCAAACGGCTGGCGGTCGGCGAGTCGTACGTCGAGGACATCCCCGCCGAACGGCTGCGGCCGCTGCTGGAGAACGGCTCGTACCTGCCCTCCGCGGACCCCGCCGACGTGGCCGGGTTCGACATCGCCGTGATCGCCGTGCCGGCCCCGCTGCGCGACGGGGTCCCGGACCTGTCGCACATCGAGGCGTCCGCCCGGCTGCTCGCCCAGCACCTGCAGCCGGGGGCCACGGTCGTGCTGGAGTCCACCACCTACCCGGGCACCACCGAGGAACTGCTCGCGCCCCTGCTGGAGGACGGCTCCGGCCTGACCGCGGGACAGGACTTCCACCTCGGCTACAGCCCCGAACGGATCGACCCGGGCAACCCGGTCTGGCGGCTGGAGAACACCCCCAAGGTGGTCTCCGGGACCGACCCCGCGGGGCTCCGGGCGGTCGAGGGCTTCTACGGGCAGCTGGTCGAACGGACCGTGCCGGTCTCCTCGTGCAAGGAGGCCGAGCTGACCAAGCTGCTGGAGAACAGCTTCCGTCACGTGAACATCGCGCTGGTCAACGAGCTGGCGATGTTCGCCCACGACCTCGGCGTCGACATCTGGGAGGCCATCGACGCGGCCTCCACCAAGCCCTTCGGATACCTCCGCTTCACCCCGGGGCCGGGCGTCGGCAGGCACTGCCTGCCGCTCGACCCGTCGTACCTCCCCTGGCGGGTCGAGCGGGCGCTCGGGCGGTCGTTCCGCTCGGTCGAGCTGGCCAACGACGTCAACGGCCACATGCCGGACTACGTGGTGCGGCGACTGGCGGAGGCCCTGAACG
Organism: Kitasatospora sp. NPDC004240; assembly: GCF_053603215.1. Lineage (NCBI taxonomy): Bacteria > Bacillati > Actinomycetota > Actinomycetes > Kitasatosporales > Streptomycetaceae > Kitasatospora > Kitasatospora sp. NPDC004240. The sequence continues at coordinate 26,776 of NZ_JBSGFD010000099.1, forward strand.
ACCGGCAGCGCCCGGTGAAGGGCTCGCGAGTGCTGCTGCTGGGGCTCGCGTACAAGAAGAACACCGGGGACGCGCGGGAGACGCCGGCCGCCCGGGTGGTGGAGCTGCTGACCCGGATGGGCGCCGAGGTGCGGGCCGCCGACCCGCATGTGGTGGTCGGGGTGCACGTACCGGAACCGGTGATCCCCGGCCAGCGCGCCCCCGAGCAGGACCCGCACGGCGACCCCTTCGCGGCCGTCCACCGGGTGGAGGCGACCCCGGAGGAACTGGCGGCGGCGGACGCGGTGGTGCTGCTGGCCGACCACGACGAGTTCGACTACGAGGCCGTCACCACCCACGCCCGGTACGTCCTGGACTGCCGACGTCGGCTGTCGGGGGCGACGGTGGAGATTCTGTAGACCGGTCTACATATTCGGCCGGTGCCGGCCTCGGCCGCAGCCCCGAAGGTAGACCGGTCTACATATTCGAGCCGGCGATCCGGCCCGCGCGTGCCCGGCGGCCGCACAGAAAATAGACCGGTCTACATACGCCTCGACGTATGTAGACCGGTCTGCATAATCCCCTCGGGCCACGCCCAGGCCACACCCAGGCCCACGCCCGCACCATGCCCCCACGCCCCGGCCCGCGCCCGCGCGCGACCCGGGCCCGCCCGGCTCAGGTGCGCTTGTAGCCCACGGTGTTCGGGGTGGCGTAGTCGCTGCCGTCGTCCACGATCACGATCTTCGGGATGATCCGGGTCTCCACCTCGCGGACCTCACCGGCCGCCTGGGCACCCTCGGCGTCGTCCTCCTGCTCGTCATCGGCGAAGGTCTGCACCGGGCCGGTCCGCACCGGCGCCACGGACGGCGGGGCGGCCGGACGCGGGGGCACCCCGGGCGGGGTGGCGGGAACGTCAGCGGGTGCGGCGGCGGGAACGGCCCGCAGCATCGTCGTCGCCGTCTCGCTCGGCGACGCGGGCTCCGGCACCGACGCGGAGGCGGGAGCCGGAACGTCCTTCCGCAGGCTCGCCACCGGGATCTCCCCGGTGTCCGCCTCCGAGTCCACGACAACCGCGACCCCGGCCGACTCCCCGGCAAGCTCCCCAGCCTCGGCCCCGGCCGCATCCGCCGAAGCCGCGGCCGACGCCGGTGCCGGTGCCGGTGCCACCACGGCTGACGCCGCCTCGGCCGACACCGAAGCCACCGAAGCCACCACGGCCGCCGCAGCCACCGGCGCCGCCTCGACCTTCGCCGCCCCGGCCTCCGCCGGCTCGATCGCGCCGACCGCCGCGCCCGTGAGCGAGGCGAGCGTCCCCTTGATGTGGTCCAGGTGCTGCTGGACCGTCGCGTACTTGGTCGCGAACTCGCGCTGCTCCTGCTCGCTCTCCGCGTTGATCCGCTCCGCCTCGCGGCGGGCCTGCTCGATCAGCTGGTCGGCCCTGGCCTGCGCCTCGGCGTCGGACTGCTTGATCTGCCCGAGCACGGTCTCCCGGTGCTGCTCGGCCTCCTTGAGCCGGCGCTCGGCGGTGGCGGCGACCTGGGCGTCCCCGGAGTCGGCCTTGGCCTGCTCGGCGGCGAACGTCTCGTCGGCGTTGCGGCGCCGCTCGGCCAGTTCGCTCTCGGCCTGCTCGGAGGCCTCCGCCGCCGCGACCCGCACCCGGGCGGCGTGGGCGGTGGCCGTGTCCCGCACCGCGCGGATCTCGCGGTCGGCCTCGGCGCGCAGCTTCTCGGCCTCGGCGCGGGTGCGCTCGTCGGTGCGGCGGGCGGCCTGGTCCGCCTCGGCCTTGGTGGTCGTGGCGTACTCCTGGGCGGCCCTGGCGAGCGCCTGCCCCGCCTCGTACACCTCGTCGCGGGTGTCCTCCGCGAAGCGTTCGGCCTTGTCGCGGACGGCGCGGGCCTCGTTCTCGGCCATCGCGGCCAGGGCGGCGGCCTGCTCGCTCAGCTCCTCGTAGTCCGGTTCCGGGGCGTCGTCGGCGGCCTGGAGGATGTCGGCCAGGCGGCGTTCCATCTCCCGGATCCCCGCCCCCAGGACGCTGAGCCTCTCCCAGGCCTCGTCACGCTGGGCCGTCAGGGCGTTCAGGGCTCGGTCGACCTGCTCGGGCGCGTAGCCGCGCCGGGCGACGGTGAAGCCGTGCTGCGAGACGGCGTCGCTCATGGGCACTTCCCCTCGGTGTCTCGGGCTGCGGAGCCCATGATCGAACGGATCGGACGGTTCGGGAACCACGTCGGAATACGGTTCTGGTACGGATATGAACGCGTCGAGGAGGGGCCGGGTAGACCCATCCTCTTGACCTATTTTGCGCTGATCTGGGCGAAACCCCAACGAGGCAGAGCCGGACCGGCACGCCGAAGGGGCCGCCCCGGGCACCGGCACGACCCCTTCCACCTGCGGTGTTCCGTGACCGTCGGTTACAGCAGGCCGTCCCAGAACTGCTCCAGCAGGACGGCCCACCAGGTGTCCGCGGACTGCAGCGCCGCCGGGTCGACGGCGGCCAGCTGGGCCTGGAAGTCGGTCGTCCAGCGACCGGCCTGGTCAGGTGTCAGCCCGTACCGCAGCCGCCACATCCGGCCCAGCAGGGCCAGGGAGCGGACGAACTCCGGCACACCGCTGTTGACGAAGCGCGGGCCCTCGCCGGTTCCCTCCAGGTCGACCGCGACCACGTGCGCCGTGCCGTACTGCACGCAGAGCTGGCGGCCGTAGTCGTTGCCGAGCACCAGGTAGCCGCCGAAGTCCGGACCGCCGGGGATGCCGCGCTCGGCGGCGAGCTCGGCGAGCGTCGGGATCGGGCGGCCCTCCTGGGCCTGGGCCCAGAAGAACGGTCCGAACTCGCGCGGCAGCCCGGCCCACATCAGGGTCTGCGCCACCGGTTCCGGGACGCCCTGGCGGGAGACGGCCCGCTGCTCGAAGCGGAACACGTTCGGACCGAAGGACTGGCCGAGCTCCTGCGCGAGCTGCTGCGGGGCGATCGGCGGCAGCGGCGGGACGGTGCCCGGCGCGGGCAGCGGCACCCGGAACGGGCGCACCCGCTGGGCCCCGGAGGCGAGCTGGTGCAGCTCGTCCAGGTGGTCCAGCAGCTGGGCCATGCCGGCCTGTCGCGAGTGGTGGTCGCGACCGTAGTCGGCGGTGTGGGTGAGCCGCACGTTCGGCCAGGAGGCCGCGATCATGCGGTTGCAGTAGCCGCCGGGCAGGTCGCAGGACTCCAGCTCGGTGTAGAGCTCCAGCACCTGCTCCGGGGGCACGTTCAGCCGGCGCAGGTCCTGCAGGATCTTCCACTCGGGGTGCGGGGTGCCGGGCTCGCTGCGGTGCAGCAGCTTCTGCTCGGAGCCGTCCGGGCCCCGGTAGCTGAGCGCGGCGAAGTACCCGGGGCCGACCGCGGGTACGCCGGGCGGCACCGGGGCGCCCTGCGGCGGGCCCGGTACGGGCGCCGGCGGAACGGCCGCGGCGGCGGGCGCCGGGGCGGCGGGCGAGGCCG